>NZ_JBPZEY010000006.1:0-257286 GCF_052061695.1 Alkalicoccus luteus | reverse complement strand
GTCCTGCAGCCGCAGCTTGCGAAATTTGGTGAGGGAACTGGGGTTAATCACATCTTCTTCCGGAGCCATATCTAAAAAGAATTTAAAGGACATGTCGACCTTCGTCCGTTCGACCAGATCGACATCGGATAGATCATAAATCGTTTTAAGCAGGAGGTATTTAAACATGCGGACAGGATCAATGGCCTGTCGGCCATGGTCGGGGCAGTACTTCTCCTGCAGTTCCTCATACACAAACGAAAAGTCGACGAGCTCCTGCATACGGCGGAGCATGTGATCCTTCGGGATCAGGAGGTCATAGAGGGCCAGATACGGACTTAGCGGCACCGATGATTGTCGACGAAGCATGGTCGCCACCCGCTTTCCAAGTAGTAAACTAAGTATAGACGATCATCTGGGAAAAAGGGAGCAAAAAAGATAAAGAAGACCAAAAACGTCCACAAGGACGTTTCTAGTCTTCATCAAGGACTTTTTCAGTGGCCCCGTTCATGCCGGGTGGTTTTTATTGTTTTATTATTGTCGGCTACCAGCCGAATCCGTTAATAAAAGGGTTCGTGTCCATTTCAATACCAATTACCGTTTCCGGTCCGTGTCCGCTTAAAACCTTCGTGTCCTCCGGCAGGGAAAGCATCGTCTCATGAATGGTCTCCATCAGTAAGTCGTGATCACCTTCATATAAATCTGTCCTGCCTACTCCACCTTTAAACAGAACATCACCTGAAACAGCTGTTTGAAGCTGCGGGAAGTAATACGTTACGCTTCCGGGAGAATGGCCAGGGGTGTGCATGAGAACGAATTTGAAATCTCCTACGCTTTTATCTCCGGTATCTGTCCAGAGCACGTCTGCTTCTGAGGCAGTGACATGAACGATACCTGGAAACTTAGATGAACCGTTTTTATCCGGATCTCCAAGCCACTCCTTCTCAGCTTCGTGCAGATAAACCGGACAATTCCACGTATCTGCGGCTTCCTGTAAAGCACCAATATGATCAAAGTGGGCGTGTGTCAGCAGAATAGCCTGAACAGTGACATCAAGCTCGTGAATCCGGTTATTCAACTGGTCAAAATTACCGCCCGGGTCTACGACGATTGCACTGCTTTTCTCATAGATAATATAACAATTTGTCTGCAGCGCACCGAGTGGCAGCTGTTCAATTTTCATATCGATTCCCTCCATTATTGTCAATGTATTGTCACATTCTCCTTTACGCCCGATGGAAATGCAAGACTTCTCTCGACAAATCTGCAGAAAAAAAGTAAAATAAAATATGGAAGCAGTTTCGTATTTTCAGGCTGCTACATATTTATTGTCAGCTTGCGAGAAGGAGGTTACATGCATGTTTCTTGGACTCATAACTCTTGGTGTTACTATTTTATCTTTACTTGGCATGATTAAAGAGATGAAGCGCAAAAATGTGTTTGGAGCTGGATTTGCCTTTGTTTCAGTAGCCGTATTTGGATGGTTCTCTGTCCGTACACTTTTTGCAGTCATCTTTACAGGCGGCGGCGGCGTTGTTGCCTGACGCTACGACAGACACCGGTTAGCGCGATTTCGCGCTGACCGGTGTTTTTTCGCAGTTTATTAATTTTTCAAGACTTTCCACCGCACACGCCACAGCAGCCTGATTTGGAAGTGCTGTTGTAGCATTCTTCTGCAGGCTGCCTGAGACCCGCGTGAGAAAGAACAAGCGCTCAGGAAAGCGCCTTCGCAGCAGTTCTGTGAGCAGGGCCGCTCCGAGTGCAGCTGCAATGAGCAGAAAACCGTGCATTTCAAGACCGTGCACTGGCAGCAGCACAGCAAGATACAGGCATGCCGTAAAGGCAGGAGCAGTGGAACAGCCGGCGTTTCGTACGTCGGCTTCCATCCATTTTGCCTGCGGCAGCCGCTGTCTGCGAATTGTAAATGCCATATGCTCTGCACCGTGATAGCGCCTCAGCTGCTGAGGAAACCAGAAATGAAACGAGATTAGATAAAGGATCGCAGCATGCAGCCAGAACCATTCCTGCTGCCACACTCCTGCCGTGAGAAAAACAGCTGTCGGCAGCAGGATAGCGGCCTGGAACGGCAGCGAGAGGCTCCGCCATGCCTTCATTAACAGCTCCAACTGCCATAGAGCTGTTTTTTTTACAGGCTCATAGACCGTCGAATCTTTTACCTCCGAGATACTTGTTGGACCAATAAAGAAAATACCTCTGGCGTGTGACAGCCCAGAGATTTTCACAGCTCCTCCCCCGATAGCCGCTTCGTCCAGGAATTAGCTGGAAGCAAATCGGCAAGCTCCGCTTCCAGATCAGGAGTATCTTCGTCTATTTCTGCGTCAGCCCACGTATGATGATAACGAACTTCATCCATCATTTCTGGTTCCATTCCGCCAAACTCTACCTGGCCGAGAGCTCCGATTATCTGTTCACCATCTGTATAGGTTGGAAACGCAACCGCAAAACCATGCTCTGTCTGAAACCAGGAGCTGCTTTCGTACAGCGTTTCATCACCGTGCGTAAGTGTCAGATTGACCGAATCAGGCTCCGATTCAGAGATAATTTCTACATAATCCTGCCCTGCGATTCCATCCTCCGGAAAACTTCCCCATTGCCAGTTCAGCTGAAGCGGCGCCTCCTGGCGAACCGTAAGCTCCAGATTTTCTTCCAGATCGGTGTTTGTAAATCCGCCTGTTCCGCTCATCGACACATAACCAAATACGAAAAGCATAGCCATGACGGCAAGAGGCAGAAAGATAACTGTTTTATTCCCCTTCATAAAGCTGTCATGCCCCTTTCAAGAACGTTTTAGATGCTAACCATGCTGCACCAATCACACCTGCATCATTACCGAGCACGGCAAGGTGTATTTTCGTCTTTTCACCGATTACCGGTATGGCAAACCGCTTAAAATGACGGGAAATAGCATCTGTCAGAAACGTTCCTCCCTTAGATACACCTCCACCGACGACTATCACTTCAGGATTTAATGAGTTACAGAGATTAGCAAGCGCAAAGCCTAAGTGCTCCGCTGCTTCTTCAAAAACACTTTCTGCGTCCGGATCACCTGCACGGGCACCATCCAGTACATCCTTGGCAGAAATCGTTCCCTGTTCGGCTAATCGTTCCTGCAGATACCCGCGGCGTTCTGTTTGCACTTTCTCCAGTCCCAGCCGAGCTATGCCAGTTGCCGAAGAAACCGTTTCAAGACAGCCGTTCTTCCCACAGTTACAGCGTGCTCCGTTTTCCCGGACAGATTGAATGTGTCCGATCTCACCAGCCATGCCGAATTCGCCGTGAATGATTTCTCCGCCGGCAATTATGCCTCCGCCGACGCCCGTTCCAAGCGTGACGGCAAGCAAATTAGACGCCCCGGCGCCGGAGCCTTTCCATTTTTCACCCCCGGCAGCGAGGTTAGCATCGTTATCGACTACGACCGGCACATGCAGGAGCGCTTCAAGCTCCTGTTTTAGTGCATAGTCTTTCCATCCGACATTAACTGCTTCGGTGATGATGCCATGCTCAACATCAATGAAGCCGGGTGCCCCCACGCCAGCTGCAACAATCGACAGATTATCCTGTTTTAATTTCGCCTTAATAGAAGCCGCAGTCTCCTCCATAATATAGGCACCTTGCGCCTGCTGATTCGTAGGAATTTCCCATTTCTGATGAATGGTGCCCTCCTGATCAATCAGGGCTATTTTCACCGTCGTTCCTCCTACATCTATCCCCGCTACCAATGACTCTAACTTTCCCATCCGTATTCCCCTCTCTTTTAAACAGAAAATCTGTATATGTATTGTCGTGTATTTTTTCTTCAGCAGGAAACTGCATCTATGTTGTTGACAGCCGATTTCTCTTCTCGTAGACTGCCTGCATCGCCTCCCGATAAAAATCGCTATCAATAATACCTAGTTGATATTGTTCCTTCAGTTCATCTGCTATCATCTCGAGATCGGCTCTGGCATCGCCAGTATAAACAATCATGTGGTATGTGCGTAGATGGGAAAGCAGTTCCGCATACGTCAACGTTCACCCCTCCTGACCAGTGTCATTATATCAGATTCTGTATTCACGTTCACGGTTGGATTCCTTGAATAGAGCATTGAATAATCTCATAAAGCATGATATGATTAGTTTGATCAGTATTTCACAAATTGGAGGATTTACTCATGAACGACACTAAATTAGCACAAATCATAAAAGAAGGTATATATGGAAAGCCTGAGCTTCGTCCAGAAGAAAAGCATCTGTTTCTAGGTACGTTTGCAGAACGGGTATATCTGGCATTGACCAACGGCCAGGTTTATAAAGCAGGAATGTATGATGAAGCCGTCGAGCTGATGAAGCGTCACTCCGATATCAGGCTTCTGATCAATGGGAATCTGCCCTACACATCTTACAGCAATTATGTAAAAGAGGCCGGCAGACTTAACGTGCCATTCACCGTTCACAATGACTTTCACTCAACACCGCTGGGAATTGTACTCACGTCCCAATATAAGCCTGTTCATACATCTTCCATTTATATTGAGGATGACATTTTCGATCAGGATATGGAAGAAGCCGACCGGTGATATGTACGATTGACGATGTCAAAAAAGCGGAATCATATCTCGGACGAACCGGTGATTTGATCCCGCAGTTCCACATAGTCTTCCTCGTTTCTCACTTCAATCGCACGATCAATTGATTCCAGTGCCAGTTCATATTCCCCGCGCTCGTACTGGAGCAGCGCCAGGTTGTAAAATGCTTCGTGGAAATCATCGCGGAGCGCGGTCGCCTGCTCCAGATTTTCTTCAGCCTGCTCATATTGCTCTTCCTGAATTTGTGCATACGCTAGCAGAAAATATGCATTTGGCAGCAGCACATCTGCCGGGATTGGTCCGTTTTCCGGAGGATCAAAAGACAGTGCGGTCGTTAAATACTCCTCAGCCTGATCAAACTGCTCTGCCTCTACCGACTCTCTTCCAAGTTCATAGTATACCGCTTGAAGCTGGCTGCCATCTGCTTCTTGTCCGAAGCCGACAGCCACGAGGATACTCCCGGCTGCAGCCATCGTGAGCAGACCTGCAGGGCGCAGCCAGCTTCCCTGTCTGTTTGGCAGACCTGCTGCTGAGGCTGCGAGAAACCCGCCTGCCAGTCCGCCAAGGTGGGCACCGTTGTCAATCATAGGCACGCTGAAACCGAATACAATGTTAATGACGAGAATCACCAGAATGCTCGTTCCAAATGTCCTGAAAAAAAGCTTTTTATTTCTGACGCCAAAATAGAGCAGCGCCCCGAACAAGCCGAAAATTGCTCCGCTGGCACCGGCCGATATATTGTCATTAAAGACAAAGCTCGACAGTGACCCGGCAAGGCCGGCCGCAAAATAAATCCAGGCAAACCTGGCTGTGCCAAAAATCCGTTCGACGGCTGTTCCAAGATAAAACAACGCCAATGAGTTCATAAACAGATGGAGCATGCCGATGTGCAGGAACATAGCTGAAAAGAATCGCCACCATTCCCCTTCCAGTATAAGCGGATCAAATTTTGCTCCAAATTCAATCAGCGTAAGGGTACTCATAGAAGACCCTTCCAGCTCCATAAGCAGAAAAACAGCCGCAATGGAGGCAAGCAGGAAAAAGGTTAGTCGCGGCTTTCCATAAAAGAACACTTCTTTCGCTTCGTTTTGACGCGTCTCATATCGTTTCTTCACACGCTGCTTCAGCTGTTTGACATACATCTCGTGATCATCTGCAGCTCCTGCTCCTGAGAAATCAGGCATATGCTCAAGCTTCCATTCAACTGCTAACGGAAACAGCTTCTCTTCGAGCTCAGATGAAGGGATCAGTATGGTTCTCATCTGATTTTTACCACCTGCAGTAAGCGGAAGCGGCTTTGAAACATCTTCTTCATAGCTGTCTACGGGAGTAAATGGAGCGAGGATCACATTAATCACGTTCGCCGAACGCATTTTCAATCGTTTGCGAACCGTTTTCGCTGATTCATAGGTCCGGTTTATATCATTGCGAAGCTGCCTGCTCCAATCGTAGCTTTTTAATTGCAAACGAATCACAGAGCCGGGCTTTTTTCTATCATCTTCCATCCAAACAATCGGACCGTCTTCATTAACATGCACAATGTTTAATCCTTCCGATCCGGAAAGGTGATCAGCCAGCTCCCAAAACTGTATTTCTGCCTGCAGCGCATCCATGCTCAGCCCCCCTTCACCCTGACTCTTTATCTATCGTGCGAACATCGTATGGAACCCCCACCCGTCCAGGATGGGGGTGCAGCAGGACATCCGCCTTCTATTTATTATTGTACATGAAATACAGGCTTCATTGCCTGCTTCAGGACTTCAGAAGAATGTTTGAGCTGTTTTTCCTCTGTTTCTGAAAGATCAATCTCTACGATCCGTTCGATCCCCTTACGGCTCACGACCGCAGGGACTCCGATATACAAATCATGCAGCCCATATTCCCCTTGCAGAAGCGTGGAAACTGTTAAAATAGAATGCTCATTTCTTAAGATCGTTTTAGTCAACCGAGCAAGGCCCATTGCAATTGCATAATGGGTTGCCCCCTTGCGCTCAATAATGTGATATGCCGCATCTCTGACGTTTATAAATATAGTGTCTAAATCCTCCTGCGTTCCCTCCGGCTTATACTTACTCATGTACCGGTCGATATGTTCGGAGCCTATTCGCGTCTGGCTCCATACCGGAAGTTCAGTATCCCCATGCTCACCCATGATGTAGCCATGCACATTACGAACATCGAGCTGAAAATACTCGCTAAGCATGAAACGGAATCTTGCAGTATCGAGAATCGTTCCAGATCCGATGACGCGTTCCATCGGCAGCCCGGAGTATTTCCAAACTGCGTATGAAAGCACGTCTACCGGGTTAGTTGCAATTAAAAACAGGCCATCGAATGAAGCACCCATCACGTTATCAACAATCGACTTAAATATAGCAGCATTTTTTTCTATCAAATCCAGCCTTGTTTCGCCAGGCTGCTGATTTGCCCCAGCTGTGATCACAACAATATCTGCCTCTTTGCAATCTGCATATGTTCCTGCCCACACTTTTGTAGGAGCGCCAAATGGAACGCCGTGGTTCAGGTCCATAACGTCTCCCTCTGTTTTTTCTTTGTTTAAATCGATCAGTACAAGCTCATCCGTGATATTTTGGTTAATTAACGAAAACGCATAGCTGGAACCTACAAATCCAGTCCCGATCACGACGACGCGGGAAGGTCCTTTTGAAATTGTCATGACGATGACCCCCTTCAGTATTGTGAATTTCTTCACAATTAATTATACCGGATGCTGGTCGTTTTGAGAAGCGGATAAATAGCATTTGCTTTTTCTTATGTGAACAACAAGACACAAAAGCCGGCTAGAAACGCGGCACTGCAGGTAGCAATCATGTTCACAGCGTCATTATTTATACCGCGTATGCCTTTAATCACAAAGGTCGGTTTCCCGCAGTGCTGCTCTTTTTCAGTTGCTTCACCGCAAACGGGGCAGGTATAGAGAAGCTGCAGTTTTTCGCCGACTGCAGAGTCAATCAGCTGGCCTGTGAACCCCGCTGCAGCAATGATTAAAGCGTGCAGGGCGGTTATATCTGCAAACAGCAGATATGCTGCAGCCGCAGTTAATACAGCACCTCCAAAAGCCCAGCTTGAACCTTTCGCAGTGACTGCTCCGGATACTCCAGCCTTTACCCGTTTACGGGAAATGATAAGCACTGCAGTCCCCGCCGTACGTTTACCAGCTGCAGACGCCCACGTATCGGACGTTGCAGCAGCTAACGATGCTGCAAATGCGGCCATGATGAATGCAGCAGGAAAAACACTGTAAACGAGACCTGCGACAGCAGCCGCACCTCCGTTCGCAGCCACTTGGACGGCATCACGCCTTGACCCTTTGGCCTCCACTTCTTCAGCAGGACGAAACAGCCGCTCCAGCAGGTAGGAGGACCCGAAGAAAAAACCAAGCAAAAATAGACCGTTCCAGCCAACCAGCGACACCGAAATACCGACGGCAAGAGACGCAGCCAGACCGCTTCCTGTAAGCAGCCCGCCTGCAAATGCGCCTGCAGCAGCCAGACACGCTGCGAGGATCGTCATCATGTTTTTTCTTCCGCGGCGATGAGAAGTTTTTCTACCGGTACATCAAACGATTCAACAGGCAGCGACTCTACAAGCTGAAATGGATAAACGAGTGAAACTGTCCATCCTTTATAATCAATCAAATATCGATCAAAATAACCCCCGCCATAGCCAAGCCTGTATCCGCTGTCATTAAAAGCAAGCCCCGGCACGATCAAGAGATCCAGCATATCTTTTGAGACCGCTTCGCCTGCGGCTGGTTCAAGCAAGCCAAAAGAAGCTTTCTTCAGTTCACTTTTGTTCGAAAAGCCGCGGAATACCATCTCGCCCCTTTCGATTACAGGCGCCGCCGTACGCTTTCCTTCCAGCCACGCGCGCTTGAAAATTCCTGCTGTATCCGTCTCCGTCCCGACAGAAATAGTGAGGCCGATAGTCTTCGCCTCAATCCAGCAAGGATGCTGAAAAAGGCTCTGCTGCAGCTGGCGGTCGAATCCCATCCGAGAATCGGCCGGCATTTTCTGGCGCGCTGCCTTCATCTCTTGTCTCAGTTGAGCTTTATCCATATTCTTCACACCTTTCCTCCACTAAAGAACTATGTGAACGATTATCGCATAAAAAAACCCGGATTTCCCTGTCGGGAAAATCCGGGTCCGTTTCAGCCGTTACTTCGTTTCACGGTGAAGCGTGTGGCGCTTAAGACGCGGGCTGTACTTTTTCAGTTCCATACGGTCCGGGTTTGTACGCTTATTTTTTGTCGTAATATAGTTACGGTCACCTGTCTCAGTGCAGGCAAGAGTCACTTGTACACGCATGTTAATACCCCTCCAAACTCATTTTTACTCATACCATAAAATAATAGCAGACTCCTTTTCACTTATCAAGAGAATCCGTAAAGGAATTTTCCTTTATACAAATTTTAAGCTCAGGATGGGGAAGAGGTAAAGGTTTCAATCATTTCTAAGTACTCCATGCTGCTATTCAGTTCAAACCTTCCCTGCTGCAGCAGCTCTTCTCTGCCGCTCTCTCTCCATTGGTCGCGGAATTCGCTCTCCTCTTCGACCAGCCCTGTCTGGACTAAAAAGTCGGTTACGTCACTCGTTGTCATACCTGACTCTACTGTTAAGAAAGCGATGATTCGCTCTTCCCCAGGCTCGTGATCAGCTTCCTGCAGCATGGCATTCGCTTCTTCTGCCTCGGCAAGTTCGTTACGAAGCTGTTCAAGCTCCGCTTCCATAGAAGCTGTTAACTCCTCGTCTGGCGCAGGCTCAGCTGCTAATTCTTCCGTTTCTGTTTCGTCATTTCCCTGTTCTGTTGACGGAGATATCCAATCCGTCGACAAATACATGTTAACCGCTAAAAAAATACCAGCCGCAAAGGTAATAAAGCCAGCACCTTTATAGAAATCGTTCGTCATTAGTAGAAACCCTCTCTGCCTTAAGCGTACATTTATCCTGCAAGAATTCGTTCGATATCCTTTACAGAAACTCCCGTTTTATGCGAAATCGATTCTGGAGAATGACCCTTTTCCTGTAAAGTAAGCAGCTCATCTCTGGAAACATCAGGACCATCAAGACGCGCTTCAAGCTGTTCAATTTTCTTTTTAAGTAAGTATACTTCCTGCATCATTTGAATAGACTGCTGCTCGAGCTGCCGATCCAGCTGTTTGTAAGGATCTTTTTTGAAAAATGCTACCGCGAAAAACAGCGCAGATAGAGAAAAAACGCCAATCAAAATCCACATACATCGGTCATCCTTTACGATTTAATTGTAGGTGTTGTGCAAAACCGTTATCTATTATAGCGAAGAATGCTCTAAAATGCACCACTCATTCTGTACAAACAAGAATAGTACTAGAAAGCATTTCTGGGAAAAGCGCTCGTCTCCCGCTGCCAAACAACGAACATGCAGGCTGCCGCCGTTATCTGGTGACAGCCTGCATGAATGCTGGCATTTTCAATTAATCTGCAGGATCATTGTCCGGCTCGTCTACTTCCGAACCGCCCTCTGGTCGAGCCGGGCCGCTGCGTTCTTCTTTAAGCTCATAAAACGCTTCTAATGATTGTTCAGCGATCGTATTCGCGATACCGGAAGCATCAGAGCCTGAGTCCGCACCCGGCACAAGGACGGCGAAGGCAATCTCCGGATCGTCATACGGTGCATAGCCGGCAAAAGTCTGATTGTTCGCATCTTGTCCGTCTACGCGCACTTGCGCCGTACCGGTCTTGCCGGCAACTTCGACATCGAGGTCCTGAAAGTAGGCTCTTGCCGTTCCCTGAGTTCCGTTTACAACCCTGTAAAAGCCTGTCTGAATTCGATCGAAGTACTCCTGATCGACGTTAATCGTATTTAATATCTTTGGCTCAAACTGATGGGCAATTGTACCAAGCCCTCCGCTTTGAGGATCCGGCTCCAAAATCTCACTCACCACTCTTGGCGCTACCCGCACTCCGTCGTTTGCAATAACAGACGCATACTGTGCGAGCTGCATAGGTGTATACGTATCAAACTGGCCAAAAGAGAGGTACAGCATATTACCAGGGAATAACGGATTACCCCCGTTAATACCCGCTGATTCACCCGGCAGGTCGATGCCGGTTTCAACACCAAGCCCAAACTGTTGGTAATAAGAACGAAGAATGTCATAGCCCCGCGTAAAGTTGCCCCAGTTTCGACCGGATACTCCCGGTACGTAATCAACAAGTCTCATCGCTACTTCCACCATATAAATGTTGGAAGATCGTTCAAGCGCTGTCAGATCATCTACATAGCCCAAATTGTTTACAGAGCTGATTGTCGGAGAATCGGGCAGATTAAGTGGACGGTCATACACGCCTGACCCGGGAGGCAGCACTCCTGTATCATATCCTGCAAGTACCGTAGCTCCCTTCATAGCTGACCCGACTTCGAAGCTGGCATTAAATGTGCGCAAATCTGCAGAGCCACCACCAGCTCCTGCCATCGCCAGCACTTCTCCAGTGTCTGGTTCCATCATGACGACATACGCATCCGGGTCACCAACAAAATCTCCGCCACGATCGTCCAAAACATCGTCAATGACGCTGCTGACGCGCTGGTAGAGCTCCATATCAACCGTGAGCTTTAAATCCTGCCCGCGGCTCCCCGGATTTTCCGAAGGCTGCCGGACTGCACTGCCGCTTCCGTCCAGGTAACTTTCACGCTCGCCTTTACGGCCGCGCAGCACTGATTCATACTGTGCTTCTAAGTAGCTGTTTCCAACTTCCTCGTTTCGTTCATAGCCCTGAGCGAGATAGGCGCTTAAATCATCCCGTTCAATCGAGCCGACAGAGCCAAAGACGTTTCGCAGCTGGTCACCGTAAACATAGCGTCGCACGGAGTCACGAATAATGTCTACACCTTCCAGCTGGTCGATATGTTCCATGATCCTGGCAGCTTCTTCATACTCTACCCCGCGCAATACTTTATGCGGCACATCGTTATACCCCGCGTTCAGCTCTCTCCAGATCATAAATACTTCATAATCCGTTTCACTGAACGTTGCAAGCTCTTCTTCTGTAATGGATTCAATTCGATACTGGTGTGCTTCACCATCTGACAGATCAGCTTCGCTTTGCTCTTCCAAAGACAGCTTCTCAAGAAATGCTTCTTCGTTCAGGAGCGCCCAAAATTCACGGCGGTCTCGGTCGAATCTCGATTCTACGCCTTCTGTGTCAATGGTGATGAATTCGTTCAAGCGTTCGGCAGTATCCAGCAGTGCTTCTTGAGGACGGTTCCGGTTCGTATATGTAACAGTTAACTGGAGTTCGTTGTCTACCAGCTTGTTACCGTAGCGGTCGTAAATCAGGCCCCTGGGTGCCTCTACTGCTTCACTGGTGCTGACCTCTCCTTCCAATTGTTCCTGAAACCCTTCCCCCTGCACGATCTGTACCACGCCGAGCCGGAGAACAAGCACAGAAAACAACAGAAACACGACGAAGAAAAGAATGTTCAGCCGAATAGACAAATGTGATTTATGAATTAATTTATCGCTCATATAAACCCTCAATTCACTCATAATGTACGCTGGCAGCGATGGAAAAAAACGCTCTAAAAAAGACTGCCGGTTCAGCACCGCAGTCAATTAGGACAGCCCGCATGTGCGGTTATCTTCAAGATTTCACGAACCCGCCCTAGGCAGGTGGGTGCCTGCAGAAAGACATTCAGCTTCCCTGATGACAGGGCATGCTGGCCGCTTTTCAATGTAAGGCTCCCAATGTGAATTGGTGTTCGGTTCGAATTAAACTGGAAGTTCACCAACACCGCAGGCATGTTTAGTATGTAATTCTATTATACAATAGCGGCCCAGCAGCCGCAATACTGGTTTGATCAGGAAGGATGTACGTTGTTATTGCAGGTATCCTCGCTTTCCTTTGAAGCGCCTGCATCAACCATGCTCTATTTGGCAGAAGTCCAGCCTATTATACAAAAAAACCCGCCGAATAAGCGGCGGGCTTCCATCTATTACTTGGCTTCCTGATAACGTTTTTCAACTTCGTTCCAATCAATAACATTGAAGAATGCTTCCACGTAATCTGGACGCTTGTTCTGATACTTCAAGTAGTAAGCATGCTCCCAAACATCGACACCGAGCAGAGGTGTTTTGCCTTCGCTGATTGGTGTATCCTGGTTTGGTGTGCTTGTAATTTCAAGCTGGCCGCCGTTTACGACCAACCATGCCCAGCCAGAGCCGAAGCGCGTCAAGGCTGCATTTTTGAACTCTTCTTTGAACTTGCCAAAGCTTCCGAATGCAGAATCGATTGCTGAAGCGACATCACCGGATGGAGTTCCACCGCCGTCTGGAGACATCAGCTTCCAGAATAGCGTATGGTTATAGTGACCGCCGCCATTGTTGCGTACCGGGCCGCGAACACTTTCCGGAAGAGAGTTCAGGTCTGTGAGAAGGTCTTCGATGCTCTTGCTCTGAAGATCACTGTGTCCTTCCAGTGCATCGTTCAGCTTGGTAACATACGTGTTGTGGTGCTTGCCGTGATGAATTTTCATTGTTTCTTCATCAATATGCGGTTCAAGCGCATTGTGGGCATAAGGTAGATCTGGTAGTGTAAAAGCCATTCTTATCTCCTCCTGTTTTTCTAATAAAATCGGCGCAGGTACGATGAATCAATTGTACCTGCCTCACATACATTATCAAATATTCCACCCATCATCAAATGTTAAACCTCGCATTTTAATTCCAATTCTGAAGCTTTATGGAGGGGCTTAGCATTTCTGCTGCTGATTTCAGCTGGAACCATTCTTTTTCAGGACGGTAATCTAAAATGAGCTCATTCTCGTAAAGCCAATCCGGCCCTTTCTCAATCGCTGCAGGAAAACCGGTGTTTGTTTCAATCACTTCTGCCTTTTCCGGCAGGTCTGTTACGGCAGCCAGCCTGACTACCCCATTTACCACTCAGCCTGTTCCTTTCGTGTCATACCAGATGTAGAGCGTCTGCTGATCACTCATCTGCCGATGCAGCTGGTTGTCAGCTTCATGTCTGATTACGAGCTTCATATGACCTGTCTCCTCTCCGTTTATCCTACGTTTCTAACAGTATACGCCCATAATAGAAAAAGAGCCAAGAAAGACCGCTCACATCGTTATCCTTAATCCCCAGAAAACAGCAGTACCCATTCTTTATGCTGCCATTCTCAGTTGGATAAACGTAAAAAAAAGGGCCCGCATCAGGCGGACTCTTGAACATTATGTATGGAGGAGGAAGAGGGATTCGAACCCCCGCGGGCTTTGACACCCCTGTCGGTTTTCAAGACCGATCCCTTCAGCCAGACTTGGGTATTCCTCCGAAATATGATGGTGGACCCTGCAGGACTCGAACCTGCGACCGGACGGTTATGAGCCGTCAGCTCTAACCAACTGAGCTAAGGGTCCAGCAAATCTATGTATTGGTAGCGGCGGAGGGGATCGAACCCCCGACCTCACGGGTATGAACCGTACGCTCTAGCCAGCTGAGCTACACCGCCATTTGAACAAAGACAAGATATATCTTAGCATGAGAAAAATCATATCGTCAACCGATTTTTTACAAAACGTTTAAGTTCCAGTAATAAGCAGCGCCGTCCCTCGGGACGGCACCGGCTCTTTTTCTTCCATTAATTCTCTTCCTCTGCCACTGCTTCTGCAATGTTCACTGCATGGTCACCGATCCGTTCCAGGTTACTGATCATATCGACGAATACAATTCCTGCAGAACCGTCACAAAGGCCTTCATTCAAACGCATGATGTGTTTTTTGCGAAGCTGACGCTCCATTTTATCAATTTGATCTTCTTTTAAAATAGCAGATCTTGCGACGAGAATATCATCGTTTTCCAGCGCCGCAAAGGACTCTTTTAACGTATCAATCGTTAATTCAAACATTTCCTTCAAGTCATCCATAGCAGCTGAGGATAGCTTTACTTTATTCGTAATCTGATACTCTTTGAGCTCGACCAGGTTTTCCATATGATCCCCGACACGTTCAATATCACGGACCGTATCCATGAGCATGGAATGGTATCTGGAGTCGGCTGCCGTCAGTGAATTCGTCGAGATTCTTGTTAAATAGTCCGTAATCTTGCGGTCAAGGTTATTAATCGCATCTTCAAACTGATACGTAAGCTCAGCATGCCGCTTTTGATTGGTCATGACAAATGAGGAAGCTTCTTGCAGCCCCTGTGCAGACAGTTCACTCATACGCAATGTCTCCTTTTTTGCCTGACCGAGTGCAATGGAAGAAGACTGCGAAATAATGCTCGGGTCCAAATGCTGTGCTTTATATTCAATAACCGTTTCGTTGCCTGGAATCAGCTTTGTCACAATCAGGGCAAGCACCGCTACAAACGGCAGCTGAATCAGTACGTTAGATACGTTAAAGATACCGTGCGCAAATGCAATTGTCATCTCTGGGTTTAAAACCAGAGCCTCCTGAAGGTAAGCAACAAGATTTGTAAACGGTACGAGCAAAATCATAACAATTACCGTGCCGACGACGTTAAAAATAACGTGTGTGAGCGCGGCGCGCTTAGCAGCGATAGAAGCTCCGAGTGCTGCAAGAACTGCTGTGATTGTTGTTCCGATATTATCACCGAACAACACTGGAAGTGCGGCATTCAAATCCATTGCATCCTGGGCAAACAGCTGCTGCAGCAGCCCAATAGCGGCTGAAGAGCTTTGTACACTGACGGTAAAGATTGTCCCGATCAGCACGCCAAGGAACGGATTATCACTCATGCTGACCGTTAAATCAGCAAAAGCCTGGAGTTCACGAAGGGGCCGCAGTCCATCCCCCATCAGATTCAAGCCGTAAAACAGAGCCCCGAATCCGAAAAATACCTGGCCGAAATTGTTCGCTTTTTTATTTTTAAAGAAAAATATTAAAAATGTTCCAACAGCCATTATCGGAAGTGCGTATTCCGATATGTTAAGACCGATGATAAATGCCGTGATCGTCGTTCCGATATTGGCACCCATAATGACTCCTATTGACTGCCTCAGCGTCATAAATCCTGCGTTAACAAGCCCGATCGCCAAGACCGTCGTGCCTGTGCTCGTTTGAAGCAGGGCGGTAACAATAATACCGGCAAGCACACCCATAACAGGATTGCTGGTAAACTTATCCAATATATCACGGAGCTTATCGCCTGCAACTTTCTGAAGACCGTCCCCCATATATTTAATTCCAAATAAGAAGATCGCCAGACCCCCGAAAAACATAAACAGTAATTCCCGCAGTTCCAGTTCCAACAACAACATCCCCCTGATTTTCAGTCATTAATCAATTCTGAACCGTTCTACATGCTACGCACTAATTGTTAATTATACGTTAACGTTTTGTAAAGATTTTATTAAGTTTATAAACAAGCTCATCTATATCATTAATGCTGCGTTTTTTAAG
Organism: Alkalicoccus luteus; assembly: GCF_052061695.1. Lineage (NCBI taxonomy): Bacteria > Bacillati > Bacillota > Bacilli > Caryophanales > Bacillaceae > Alkalicoccus > Alkalicoccus luteus. Next base: position 241,299 of record NZ_JBPZEY010000006.1, on the reverse strand, counting down.
TCTCTCGACGATTAACTGGTGTTGATAAACCAGACCGCGGCTTTTTTTCTTCGTTTGCCGCGAAAACATCCTGTTATTATCCCTTCCTTGCGGCGTGAAGAATGTGCACGCGTTCTTTCCTCAAACGTCCGCCCTGCCCTCGATTTGATTAATAGAAAAACACGGGAATGAGACGATCCCGCTTTTTTCTTTGTAAAACCGGCAGAAGCCTGTTCAGGTGCAAGCTGAGAAGATTCCTCAGCACAGCCGCGGAGCTCATTTACAATCATGACGTTCGCTCTTACATTCATGCTGGTTATGTAGAGATTTCATTAAAGGACGTTTGTTGTAATTACACGCAACGAATTGTAAAATGTATAAGCATGGAAAAAAGCAGGGGGGGACAGCAACATGAATATATTCCAACAGCTGATAAAAAGTACATATTCACCGGAAACGATCGCTAAATTTCGCATGGCTAAAATCGGAAGAACCATTCTTTACGTCTTTTTGCTTATGCTTATTGCATCATTGCCGGCTTTTATCGGTTTGTCCATTACAATCAGCAGCTTATTTCAAGCTGGAAACGATTATTTAGATGAAATCCCGGACTTTGATATTGAGAACGGTGTCTTGCAGTCTGACTTAGATGAGCCGTACATCAATGATGAGAATGATATGACACTCGTGTTTGACTCCACAGGAGAACTTGGAGCTGAAGACGCTGATCAGTACGGAAACGTTGTCGCTTTGCTCGAACGGGAGTTGGTTTTTTCTGCTGGAGGCCAAGCTGACCGATTCACATACCAGGAAATCGGACTGGATTTATCCAAGCAGGAAATTGAAGGGTTCTTTACCACGCTTGATGACGTTTCACTGCTGATCATATCTATTGTGCTAGCAGGCTTTTATCTATTCAATACCGCCTTAAAATTCATAGGAATTTTCGCATTATCCGCTGTCGCTCTTTTATTAAAACGAAATAAAGCAGATCAACTCCGCTATCGTCACTGCTGGGTGCTGGCTGCCTACACCGTGACATTGCCGACTTTGCTGCTGGCACTGCTGGAATTGATTGGATTCCCGCTGCCATTCCCAATTTCCTTTATTGTCTATTGGGCGATTGCCATCATCATGCTGTATAACGTATTCAAATACGTTCCAAGTCCTAAAAAAGCACCTGAATAATCGCCGGCTTCAGCGAAAAATGCGTTATAACGAATTATTTTCCTTATTTCGACGGTTATTAGTTTTCCGTTCGGGATGAATGAGGTATATTATAAAGTACAGGATGAGCAATAATGGAGGTGACCAGATGTGATTGGAGCACGTGTAAGACAGCATCGCACTGCCCGGGGATTTACGATGAGTGAACTTGCGGAGCGTGCAGGAGTAGCAAAATCGTATTTAAGTGCGATCGAACGGGATATTCAGACCAATCCTTCCATTCAATTTTTGGAAAAGATTGCAGCTGTCCTAGATATTGATATGAACGTCCTCTTAAAAGACCCTGCAGATTCGACCGCAGAAGAGACTGCTGCTTTGGATGATGAGTGGCAGAGCTTAATCGCAGAAGCGATGCATTCGGGCGTTTCTAAGGAAGAATTTCGTGATTTTCTGGAATACAACAAATGGAAAATGAAACAAAAATAGCTGCCGCTTATCTCGGCAGCTTTTTTCTTGAACGATCGTTCTTTATTTCGTACATTTTTGAGCAAATCGCTGGACGCCTTAAATATTGTGCGATATAATGAACTTATTCGTCACAGGAAGGTGGGTTTACGATGAGCATTGGCGACTTGATTCGGCACGAGCGCAAGCGTAAAGGCTGGACTCTTTCCCAGCTGTCACGCAGGACTGGCGTCTCCAAATCATATTTGAGTTATCTGGAGCGAAATCAAAAGAAAAATCCTTCTATTACTATTGTTAAACGGCTTTTCGTCGTTTTAGATATTCCTCTCGATAAAATTATGGATGAGGATGAACAGAAAGCCGACCACTCTTGACCGGTCTCCATCCGGGAAGGTTTCAGTTTACATGCTGAGGCCTTTTTTTCTTATGTCAAAAATGAAGCTACAAAGAACCGGGGCAGCAGTTGGAAGATCATAAAAAACCGTCCTGCACCTATGGCGCAGAACGGTTTTGTTACGAGCTTTCTGACGTGGACTCTTGTTTCTCGCCAGTCTCTGATACAGGGGTAATGAGGATGCGGGTTCCATCTGCTGAAAGGACCTTCACCCGTGTCCCCTCTTTCACCCAGACATTGTCAGACGTAGCACTGTAGTACTTACTGTCGATCTCAACCGTTCCAGTAGGTCTGAACGGCGTTTTAGCAGTTCCTTCTTTTCCAACGAGCTCTTTGTAGGAATCATTCATGGAGTTGTAGCCATCCTCGCTGGACAAACTGTCTTTTAACATCATTTTGTCCCACATGTTTCTGGCAGGAAAAACTTTTGTAAACAAATATGATGTTGGTGCTGCAAATAAGAATGCCATTGCTACGAGAATACCATACGTTAAATCTGGAGCTGGGAGGGCCAGTCCAAAAACCATCAGCAGTACGCCGACCCCGGCAATCGTTCCATCGGTCGTTACTTTTCCGTCGAAAATAATGAGAGCAAGGCCTGCCGCATAGAGAAGAATCACCCACATGCCGTCCGTCCCATCGAGGTGATACGTGAAGTAAAGCGACATGATTACAATTCCAATGACAGCAAACAGTCCCCGGGCTCTCACCATCACTTCACCAAATAAAAAGAGTGTGGCAAGAAAAACAACGAAAAACCCTATAACCGCCATATCAAGAAATTCCATATTGTGTCACTCCTTTAAGCGTTTCCGCTTTCATAATCTATTCTACCAGATTAGCATGTCTCTTATCACGTACGAGTAACTGGCTGAAAAAGTTTCATTTTCCTGCTATCATTTTAGCACGGTTGAGCAGATATATTCGAAGATCACGTTTGAGCAGTGACAGGAACAACGCTTTAAGAGCGGTCATGTTTCGTCGCCTTGGATAAACACCAGCAATAACCAGTATCCGCGATGGAGCCGGCTTTTATAAAAAGGAAAGAGTAACGCTCGTTTCTTTCAGACTGTGAAACGATAATAAGCCTGCTTATTAACAAATATCGCTACTAAAAAAAGACCGGATCGCTGTCCGGTCTTCTCTTCTTATTTTTGTGATGATTCTTCAGATCGGGATTGGAACCAGCTTGTCACTGTATCGAGCAGCCGGTTGAAAAAATCGAGAATCGATTGAATTATAGACTGCCCTTCATCACTGTCGACGAAATCCCCTATATTAGTGCGGATGCTGTCAATTTGGGTGCGCACTTGATTCCAGTCAATATTTAATCCGCGAATCCGGTCAAACAAGGATACAAGGCCATCAAGCTCATCATCAGTCAGGTTCATTCCCAGTTCCTCTGCAATACGCTGAATCAGGGCACGAAGATCCTCTTCTGATTCGACATCCTCTTCAGCAAGCGCTTCTTTAATGCGGGCCATTAGCTCAGTCGCGTCCTCTACCCCGTATTCTTCACCCAGCTCTGCTGTTTTAACAAGTTCTTCATTCGCTGCCTGCTTCTGTTCTTCAGGAATATCCTCATCTGTTGATTCCTCATACGCCTTAATTAATCCGGTCAAGGCTCCAGTACCTGATACATCGAATGGAGCTGTTACATAAATATCAGCATCTTCTACACCGGCTGTGATTAATGCGTTGGCGTACATCCCTTCAGATACCCACGTTATTCGATTCGTTTCCACGTCAATTCCTGAGCCGGGCTCGCCCATCGTAATTTTCGACGAGGACAGTGCTCTCGTCCCAATCACAGATGCGTCAATATAATCTCCTAAGTACTGATGCTCTTCATCGTTCGACACAGTGACGATATCAACGTTCCCTTCTTCCACGTTCATCTCCTGGAGCAGTTCCTCGCGCTGCTGCGGATTCAGATCTTCCCCAAGTGTCACGATTTCCGCACCGGTAACGGCATCGGCTGATACGACGGATGTCAATCCGAACCAAATTGCAAAGCTTGCTGCTGCTGTTTTCCACAAATACTTCATCTATGACCCCTCATTTCTTTTCGTTTTTCACGTTCCACTTTAGTAGACGCTGCTTCTTGAAGAAAGTTTCACACTCTCCTTTTACATGTGCAAGGTTACCTTTATTCTTTCTTAACGAAACTTTAAGAATACGCGTCTTTATAAAATCTTTACAGAGCCCGGGACGGGAACGCTTGTAGTTTCTCTGGGGCGTTGTTACAATGTAGTGTGAATCAGACGTTTATTCGTTCGATATTGAAGAAGGAGCGATGTTTAACATGACGCAGATCACCCATAGAAAAAATACACGCCCGGTAAAAGTAGGACCGCTGACGATCGGCGGACGGGATGAAGTTATTATGCAAAGTATGACGATGACTAAAACACACGATGTAGAAGCTACTGTAGCGGAAATTCTGCGCCTGGAAGAAGCAGGCTGCCAGCTGGTACGGGTTGCTTGTCCGAATATGGAAGATGCAGAAGCGATTCCTGAAATTAAAAAGCGCATTAACATCCCTCTATGTGTTGATATACACTTCGACTATAAGATGGCGCTTAAGGCAATTGAAGGCGGAGCTGATAAAATCCGCATCAATCCAGGCAACATTGGCCGGCGCGAGAAAGTAGAAGCTGTTGTAAATGCCGCAAAAGAAAAAGGAATTCCTATCCGGATCGGTGTTAACGCAGGTTCACTCGAGAAGCGGATTCTTGATAAATACGGTTATCCAACAGCGGATGGAATGGTCGAAAGTGCGCTGCACCATATCAAGATTCTTGAGGATCTCGATTTCCACGACATTATCGTCTCCATGAAAGCTTCTGACGTTCACCTTGCTATTGAAGCATATGAAAAAGCGGCACAGGCATTTGATTACCCGCTTCATTTAGGTATTACGGAGTCCGGTACGCTTTTCGCAGGAACGATTAAAAGTTCGGCTGGTCTCGGTGTGCTGCTTCATAAAGGAATCGGCAATACGATGCGAATTTCTCTGTCCGCAGATCCAGTCGAAGAAATCAAAGTACAAAAAGAGCTTTTAAAGAGCTTTGGACTGGCTGCTAACGCAGCAACTCTCGTTTCATGCCCGACCTGCGGCAGAATCGAGATTGATTTAATCAGTATCGCGAATGAAGTCGAAGAGTACCTTCAAAACATTCACGCGCCGATTAAAGTATCCGTACTCGGCTGTGCCGTTAACGGTCCGGGAGAAGCAAAGGAAGCAGATATTGGCATCGCCGGGGCACGAGGAGAAGGTCTCCTGTTTATGAAAGGTAAAACGATTCGAAAAGTTCCGGAAGAAACCATGGTGGAAGAACTGAAGAAGGAAATTGATAAGCTCGCTGAGGAGCATTATGAGAAGCAGCGGCTTGAACAGGAACAGAACGCATAATCTATCGAACACGCAAGTCCGGACCGGGCGTAATGCCTGGTCCGGACTTTTCTTGTCAGATGAGCTGATGACAGCCTTCTTAGGTATTGATTTTAGCAGACGAGACGTGCACAATAGACACTAGTAATGAAAAGCTTCGTGCAGAAAGGGCGATCTCATTGGCTCACTATCGGTTTGGAATTGACATCGACGGAACTGTCACTCACCCGGGAACATTCCTTCCCCACCTGAATAAACATTTTAATAAAAACCTGACGCTGGATGATTTAACAGAGTATGATTTAACAGGCGTGCTGGGCGTAACAGAGGCAGAGTTCTGGAAATGGATGCAAAAGCATGAATCAACGCTTTACCGCCAGTCCGTGCTTGCCGACCAAGCGCTGGAAACGTTAAACAACTGGAACCGGCAGGTTGAGCTTTTTTACATCAGCGCTCGTCCTGATTATTTATACCATGTAACAGAAGAATGGTTTGAACGGCTTAACGTGCCCTATGATCATATTGAACTTCTAGGACAGCACGATAAAATCGAAGCGGTTCGGGAGCATCAGGTCGACACTTTTTTTGAGGATAAACACGATAATGCTGTTAATATCGCAGAAGAGTTTGGCATTCCCGTTATTTTAATGGATACCCCCTACAATCAAAAAGCGATTCCTGATAACGTTCATCGGGCAAAAGATTGGACGCACGCGCGAAGCATCGTCAACGGCCTGTTTACGTCAAGCGTCAGCCGCTGAGTGCAGCATGCTTCCTTCACTAAAACGGAGCCAAAGATCGTATGACGATCTTTGGCTCCGTTTCGTATTGAATCTATCCGACCGCTGTATCCTTTTTGGCACTGCACTGTTCACAATAGCCGTAAATTTCAAATTTGTGTCCCGTTACCTGGAAGCCTGGAGCACCAGGGGTATCGTTCATTGGACAGTGGTGTATATGCTTTGTCTTTCCGCAGTCGAGACATATGACGTGGTGGTGGTGATGATCGGTGGAACAGCTGAATCGAAACCGCTTCTCCCCTTCAAGCTCCGTTGCTTCTAAAATGTTGAGCTCAGTAAACAGAGACAAATTTCTGTAGATCGTATCAAAGCTCATTCCTTCGTACGTTTCCTGCATATGGTCCAATACATCTTTTGCAGCCAAATACCTGCTTTCATCTGAAAACAGCTGAAGCATATCTTTTCGTTTGTCCGTGTATTTATAGCCGTTTTCCTTCAATTTATCCATTGCTTCCTGTACATTCATGCGGCATGCTCCTTTCGCTCTGAACGATTCCAGAGATTTTGCAGCTTCTTTACGAAAAATGCTGCTGCCAACAGGAGAACCCCTATTACGACGATGGCTCCTCCTGTAGCAATATTCAAATAGTACGAAGCGGTAATGCCACCAATTACAGCTGCCTCTCCAAATAGGATACCAAGAATAAGAACTTGACGAAAGCTTTTTGCAAAAAGGATAGCTGCTGCAGTAGGAAGTGCAATTAATGCCCCGACCAAAAGAATTCCGACTACCTTCATGGACATCGAAATAACGAGGGCGGTTAACACAGAGAAAAGAAAGTTTATTTTTTTTACGCTAATGCCCGAGCTGGAAGCAAATTCAGGATCAAACGATATCGAGACAAGCTCTTTATAAAACAAAAGAATGACGAGCAGCGCTAAAGCACCTGTCAGGAAGATAAAGCCAAGATCTCCTGTCGTGACCGTTATGATGCTGCCAAATAAGTAGGCATACCACTCTGTATAGCCGGTATCTGCGAGACTGATGAGCAGAGCGCTTACTCCCACTCCGCCGGACAAAATAATCGGGATCGCCAGCTCTTCAAAATGACGATATACCTGCCGCAGCTTTTCGATTAACAGTGAACCTCCAAGTGAGAACAAAAACCCCGAATAGAGAGGGTTAAACCACGGAGCGACTTGTGTTACCAGCACTCCTGCCGTGATCCCTGTCAGCGTAACGTGTGAAAGCCCTTCTGAAATGATGGTCATCCGCCTTACAAGCAAAAAGGCGCCGATAACTGGACTGATGAATCCGATCAGCAGCCCCGCTGCAATGCCACGTTCAAGAAAGGAAAGATTCAAGAAGATATCCATACCGGTTTCTCCTTTCGCGTCAGGAAGCGGTCAGCAACCAAGACCGCCGCAAGTATGAGCAGATTAATCACGACGATCATGCCTCCCGGAGCTGCATCCGCATAAAAGGCAGCTGTCATGCCAGCTACAACCGACAGTTCTCCAAACAGGACTGCATAGAAAAACAGCTGCTTAAATGATGCTGCAATTCGCATGGCTGCCGCTACCGGAAGCGTCATCAGCGCAGATACAAGCAGGATACCGACAATCTGCATCGATATCCCGATCACAACAGCCGTGATTACGATAAACATAAAGTGCAGCGGCCGCGCCGGAATGCCGGAGAGAACCGCTTGTTCTTCGTCAAAGCTGAGAAAAAACAGCTCTTTGTAAAATAGCAGCAGGAGCAGCGCCACCGCTGCGGTTAGGACAGCAACGACAGTGAAGTCATCTCTCGAAACTGCAGCGACACTCCCAAATAGATAGTTAAACAAATCTGTAGTAAAGCCATCTGCAAGAGAGATAAACACAACGCCTGTCCCAATGCCTGCTGATAAAATAACCGGAATAGCCAGTTCTTTATAATAAGCATAGGATTTTCTCAGCTGTTCAATCATTAAAGATCCCGCGACCGCAAAGCCCATACCGGTATAAACTGGATTAACAGCTGCAAAAGCCGGATAATAACGGGCCATGAGCATGCTGAATGCGATCCCCGTCAGCGTGATGTGAGACAGCGTATCTGCCAGCAGCGCCAGCCTTCTGACCACAATAAAAACGCCGACTAACGGCGCCAGAATGCCGATCATTAATGATGTGTAAAAAGAATACCGGAGAAAATCATATTGAAAGAACACATCGATCATTTCACTGCCTCCGTATGATCATGATCGTGATGATGATCATGGTGCCCGTGATCGTGATTGTGTTCAATGACCGAAACATCATGACCGTACATAGCCCGCATCATCTCATCTTTATTTGATATAAACTCACGTGTTGCACCGTGAAAATGCAGACATTTATTCAAACAGGCCACATCGGTAACATAGTCGCTCATGGCGCCGATATCATGCGTGACGAGCAGCAGTGTAATTCCTTTCTCCCGGTTCAGCTCTTTTAGCAGCTCGTAAAAGTTTTTAACTGAGTCTGCGTCAACCCCGACCGTCGGTTCATCAAGGATAAGAAGCTCCGGTTCGCTGACAAGCGCTCTCGCAATAAAAACTCGCTGCTGCTGGCCTCCAGAGAGCATGCCGATCTGTCTGCCGCTGTATTCCTCCATGCCCACGAGACGGAGTGCTTCCAGGACTCGCTTTTTATGCTTCTTTTTCATAAACCGGAATAACCCGATTTTTCCATACAGCCCCATCGATACCACTTCAAAAACCGTTGCCGGAAAACCACTGTTAAAGCTGCCTGCTTTTTGCGAAACGAAGCCAATCCGGTTCCAATCGCGAAATGTCTGTACCGGCGTGCCAAACAGCTTTATTGTTCCGTGATCAGCCTCAAGCAGTCCCAGCAGAAGCTTCATGAGCGTCGATTTACCGGACCCGTTAGGACCTACTAATCCCAAAAAACTCCCTGGTGCTACACGTAAATGTATATCTTCCAGTACAGGTCTGCTGCTGTAGCCGAATTGGACCCCTTGAAGTTCCAATACGGCTTCATCTTCAGTATTCATGATCATCAGCCTGCCCTTCATTTAGTAATAATTACGATTTATCTTCTGGTAGTATAACGCACAAATCAGGGTAAAGTAAACAAGTAGAGCTGACAGCAGCAGGCGGCACCCGCTATACTGGAGTAAAGAGCTTCCAGGCTAGTCCGCGTTCAACTTGAAGGAGGAGATACTATGAATAGTCAGCAGATCGGTATCATCGATATGGGATCCAACTCAGTGCGGTTCGTTATTTACGAAGTTGACAGATACGCCTGCTTTCGCGAAGTGCAAAATTTAAAAGTTACCGCGAGACTCAGTACATATATTGACGATGAAGGCTCCATGAACGAAGAAGGTATCCAGCTGATTTTGAATATTCTGGAACGCTTTGAAAAAGTGGCAGATAACTACTCACTCACCTCGATCAAGGGAGCTGCTACAGCAGCTGTCAGAAACGCTGCTAACCGCGATGAGATCATGGCCGCTGTAATGGAAGGGTCTTCCTTCCCCTTTGATGTACTCTCTGAAGAGGAAGAAGCTTACTACGGCTACCTCGCTGTCACGAATTCTACGGACATCGAAGAGGGCGTAACGATCGATATTGGCGGCGGAAGCACAGAAATCACCTATTTCAAAGACCGTGAGCTCCAACAGTCCATCAGCTTCCCTTTCGGGGCACTGACGTTGAAAAAGCAGTTTATCGAAAGTGATACACCTGACGAAAAAGAATGGAAAAAGCTAAAGCAGTTTTTGGCGAACTCGTATGAAACACTTGAATGGCTTGCTGACAAAGATGTTCCTGTTATCGGTATCGGCGGATCTGCTCGAAACCTTGCGCTCGTCCATCAGGAGATGATCGGCTACCCGCTTTCCGGTCTCCATCAATACCGCATGTCCAACGATGAAATGGAAGAGACGATTGACAGCCTCCTCGATATGTCGATGAAAAAACGGGAAAAGATCGATGGTTTATCCAAAGATCGGGCCGACATCATTCTTCCTGCAGCAGCAGCCATGCAGATGCTGATGAAGGTCACCGGCGGCGGTCCCTTTATCGTAAGTACAAAAGGTCTTCGGGACGGGATGTTCTTCGAAGAGATGCTTCGTTCAATTGAAGTAACGCACTTCCCCAACGTTAAAGAAGAAAGCTTTTACCAGCTGAGCAACCATTACCGGCTAAACAATGCTCATCAGAGGAGAATAACAATTTTATCCGCCTACCTTCTCAACGAACTGCAAAAGCGCGGTGCAATCGAGGTGAACCCGGAGCAGGCCAGACTTTTACGCTTAAGCGCTTCGATTTTTTATATAGGTGAAAAAATACATCCTGAATCGAAAAGCCAGCACACGTTTTACTTGCTTACAAATCAGTCCATTGATGGAATGACGCATCAGGAACGGCTTGCCGTAGCATTTACTTCTTCCTTTAAATCGAAATCTTATTTAAAGCAGTTCGCGAATCCCTTCCGGGAATGGATCAGCAAAGATGATTTAAAACTGTATGAGCTGCTCGGAGCAATCAACAAATTCAGTTACGCGTTAAATATCTCGGAACAAAGCTCAATAACAAAAGTGGAAGTGGTGAAAATGAACAAGTCATCTCTTACTCTGCAGGTATATTATCAAGGCGATATCTATTTTGAAGCAGAGCAGGCAAACAAATACAAAAAGCATTTGGAACGGCCGCTGAAGCGCAATATCGACCTCGTTTTTACTCAGGAGGACCCACCTGCTTCCTGACAGATCATGTGTCTGTTTCCATGCAGCTCGTAAATCTTTACAAGCACTTTACATTTATTTGATAGGCTTAATAAGAACGCGATCATGACAGGTAAAGGGTGAAGCATTGTATGGCAAAAAAACAAAAATCTTTTCATCAGCCGGAATATTACCTGAATCGGGAATTAAGCTGGCTTCGATTTAATGAACGAGTGCTTGAAGAAGCGCAGGATACGGCAAACCCGCTATTGGAGCAGCTTAAATTTCTTGCTATTTTCAGTTCCAATTTAGACGAGTTTTTCATGGTCCGGGTCGCCGGCTTGAAAGACCAGGTAACGGCCGGTTATAACCGGCCCGATAACAAAACGGCTCTGACACCAAAACAACAGCTTGAGCAAATTGCAGCGGTCAACCGACTGCTGACGGAAAGGCAGTATACTCATTTCAAAAAAACCATTCAGCCTAAGCTGTCAAAAGAGGGTATTGAAGAAAAACGAGCTCAGGATTTAAGTACCGACGAATACCGCAAACTGGAAAAGCATTTCAAAAATTATATTTTGCCTGTACTTACGCCGATGGCAATCGATGCATTTCGTCCTTTCCCGAAGCTGTCTAACAAAAGTCTTAATTTGGCGGTTGTGCTGGAATTCGGATCGGAGCGTAAACTAGCCATCGTTCAGGTGCCTGCTGTGCTGAACCGCACTGTCTTTATCAGGGACTCCTCTTACATCATGCTCGAAGATGTGATCAGTGAGTTTATCGGGATTTTGTTCAGCGGAAGCCGTGTGATCAGTGTCTCCCCTTTTCGAATTACCCGCAACGCCGATCTGACGATACATGAGGAAGGTGCCCGCGACCTGCTTAGGGAAATCGAAAAGGAACTGAAAAAGCGTAAATGGGGCGCTGCTGTCCGTTTTGAATATATGGAGAAGCGTATGGACAGCGACGTATTGTCTTTACTGATGAAAGTGCTTGAGCTTGAGGACCAGGATTTGTATCAGCTCGATGGGCCCCTTGATCTGACGTTTTTGTTTAAACTGTACAAAGAGCTGGAGCAGGAGCATGAACACCTCGTCTTCGAAACCGCTATCCCGCAACCGCCGGCGGATCTGCATAATGATAATGTGATGAATGTCCTGCAGGAACGGGACGTATTTCTGCATCATCCATACGAGTCGTTTCAGCCAGTGGTAGATCTTATGATGCAGGCCGCAGAAGACGAGAATGTGCTGGCAATCAAACAGACGCTTTACCGTGTCAGCGGAGACAGTCCCGTCATTGCAGCGCTGGCCCGTGCTGCAGAAGCCGGAAAGCAAGTTACCGTACTCGTCGAACTGAAGGCTCGTTTCGACGAAGAAAACAATATTCAGTGGGCTAAGCAGCTGGAGAAAGCAGGCTGTCATGTGATTTACGGCATCACCGGTTTAAAAACGCACAGCAAAATTACGCTGATCGTCCGGCACGAAGAGAATCGCATTCAGCGTTTTGTGCACCTTGGCACAGGCAACTATAATGATTCTACGGCAAAGCTGTATACCGATATGGGGATGCTGACAACGAAGGAATCATTTGGAATTGATGCGACAAACTTCTTTAATTACTTAAGCGGCTACAGCGCGAAACCGGAATGGATGGAAATTGCCACAGTCCCTTTTGAAATACGCGAAGCGTTTTTAAAGCAGATCGACTTAGAAATCAAATCCCATAAAGAACACGGTGATGGACAAATTATTGCTAAGATGAACTCTCTTACAGATAAGCCGCTGATTATGAAGCTGTATGAGGCGAGCTGTGCAGGTGTTCAGATTGATTTGATCATCCGCGGAATCTGCTGCTTAAAACCTGGCGTGAAAGGAGTCAGCGAAAACATTCGCGTGACAAGCATTCTCGGACGCTTTCTGGAACACAGCCGGGTATTTTACTACCGTCAGCATGGCGCAGACAAGATTTATTTGTCCTCTGCCGACTGGATGACACGCAACATGGAGAAGCGGATTGAGATTGTCTTTCCTGTCTATGACGACGACATGAAAGCCCGCATACTCGACGTGCTGCACATTTCTTTACAAGACAATCAGAAGGCGCGCCGAATGCACTCTGACGGTTCCTATCATTATGTGAAAAATGATCATCCTCCTGTTAACAGTCAGGTGCTCCTTCAGGAAATGGCTCAAGGTGAATCAGAGGACAGCTGACCACTGGCGTTCCGATTGTAAAAAAGGACCGGTCAGCCGCAGTATTGCGGCTGACCGGTGAGGTTGTTTAATCATCATGCTTGTTATTTATTCATTTCTGTACATGCTTGCTGCGCTTATCCAGCCTGCCGTGGGAACGGGAGGCGGATAAGGAGTACAATCGAACAACTAAACGTTCTACTTGCTCAACAATCCAATTGATCCTGCTGATTTACCTGGAAGCCGTACGCTCTGCTTCTTCCTGAATTTCTACTGCATACCAGCTTGCAGGATCTCCATTTTCCTCCACATAAGCTTCCATTCCACTCATTCCCCGATGGTAAGCGGTCAGTGCATAATCCCAGTCTCCGTATTTCTCATACAAATAATCGAGGTACGTGACTGAAAGCTGAATCGCATAGTGCGGATCAAACAAGAGTTCTCTCTCATACGGCAGTCCCGCTTTCTCCGCGATCCACGGCCCCGTATTTTCCATAAATTGAGCCAGGCCATAAGCATGGCCATATTTCGTTTCCGGCCCTACGAGATCAGGATCGAACGTATCACCTGTTTCCACCCGAAGCAGCTCGTACACGAGCAGTGGACTGATGTCATGCTTCTCTGCTTCAAGTGCAAGAAGCAGTCCCCAATCCTTTTGAAACTCTCCGTCGCTGTCTTCATACAAAAGCGCAGCTGTTTCTTCAGCTTCCTGCCAATTTACAGCACCTGATACTTCATACCTTTCAGGCAATTTATTGATTTCTTCCTCTAAAGAAAGAAAATGTTCGTCCAGTTCCGTTTTGCTTTCCCCTGCTTTACGGTCTGAACTCGTCAGCGTAGATACTTCCTGTTTCGATTCTATATATCCGCTTCCAAGTAAAAAAGTCGTTCCAATTAAAAATATAGTCGCAGCAAGCATTGTTAAAAAAGAGCGGTTCAATCTATGTTCCTCCTTCGTTTCGTCAACCATCATCTGGCACAATGCATCATGATAACGAAGGCAGGCACAAATTGCAAGCCATTGTGTTTATGAAGTCATTCCTGCTTCATTCCCGGTACCTGGGCGTCTAAGCAGCCGGACGAGATACCCTCTCTTTGGTGCAAAAAAGAACGCCAGGGCAAAGAAGCAGGAAGCTGCAAGCACAATTGATCCGCCGGAAGCTACGTCGTAGACGACCGAGGCGAAAAGGCCGATGACCGACGATAGAACACCGAACATAGCCGACAAGGCAATCATGACCGGGAAACGGTCAGTGAGCAAATACGCAGTAGCCCCGGGAGTGATCAGCATAGCTACAACCAGTATAATACCGACTGTTTGCAAGGAGGCAACCGTGACGAGTGATAACAGAAACATAAACATGTAGTGGATCCGCTTTACAGGAAATCCTGCTGCCCTCGCCATCGTTTCATCAAACGTGCTTAACAGCAGCGGTCTGTAAAAAATAACAATGCTGACCAGTACGACGGCTCCGATAGCAAGAGTTGTATAGAAATTAGCTGACGATACTGCGAGAACATTACCAAACAGATAGTGCATTAAATCAACAGAAGTGCCCCTCAATGATGTCATGACGACGATTCCGAGTGCGAACATGGCTGTAAATAAAATACCGATAGAGGCATCGTCTTTAATTCGGCTGTTTCTCGAAACGAAACCAATAGCGAGGGCCGTTGCTACCCCTGTAATAAATGCGCCGATAAACATGCTTGTCCCGAGCATGTATGAAAATACCACACCCGGCAGAACGGCATGGGAAATAGCATCTCCCATCAGGGCCATTCCCCTCAAAATGATAAAACATCCTGTTACACCGCAGATGATCCCTACAAGAATCGAGGTAAATAATGCATTCTGGAGGTACGGATATTGAGCAACCTGCTGAATAAACATGCTGATTTCATTGATCATGGTCCAACAACCACCATTTCTTTATCAGACTGCAGAACCGCAGCATGATCTCCATAAGCAGCTTTAATGGTCTCTGCCCGGAAGGATTCACGAACAGGTCCTGCTGCAATTAATCGTTCGTTAAGCAAAATCAGCTCATCGAAATATGTTTCTACTTTACTTAAATCGTGATGAACGACAAAGATCGTTTTTCCTTCATTTTTTAATTTTTTCAAGAGACTGACAATGATCTTTTCTGAATTCATATCGATGCCGACAAACGGTTCATCGAGGAAAAAGTAGTCTGCATTTTGAGCCAGCGCTCTCGCGATAAATACTCGCTGCTGCTGACCGCCGGACAGTTCTCCAATCTGTCTGCCGGCAAACTGCTCCATTCCGACCTGGGCAAGTGCTTCAAGCGCCTTTTTTTTATCTGACTGCGCGAGCCTCCGGTACCACGGTACATGAACGAAACGTCCCATTGTCACCACATCCTTGACAAGTACGGGAAAGTCCCAGTCAATATCTGATCGTTGAGGCACGTAGGCTATATTGCTGCGGTGTTTGTCCACCGCATCTCCGGAAAACTCTACGGTTCCACTGTATTTTTCCAGTCCCAGCATGGATTTCATTAATGTAGATTTGCCAGCTCCGTTTGGTCCGACGATTCCGATAATACGACCTGCGCCGATTTCAAACGAAATGTGATCCAGCGCCTGTTTTCCGTAATAATGAACGGAGAGGTCTTTTACTGAAATTGTGTTTTGCATTTGCAGCACCTCCTGTACGAGTCCCTAAAAGTTGCACTAAGGAAACTTTTTTATCATAACTCAATTATAAGGCAGAAGAGAGCTAGATGCAATCGATCTTTCCCGTTTGAATGCAGCAGTTAATCAGCCTTGATAAGGGTTCCGAATATGTCTGGCTGGACAGCCTTTTTCTTCTGTAACTTTAAAAAATCCGTCTGCTCGTTTGAACAGACGGAACACATTTCCAGTTAAAGCTGTTGAATCTTATCCTTCAGCGAGCTGTCAAACTGACGATTTTTAATCATATCGATTTCATGCTTATACGGAGCTTTTTTATTTTTCTTGTCTTCACCAACGTATGGCGTTTCAAGAATTTTCGGGACAGTGCTGAACACATCGTGATAGATAATCCGTTCCAGCGCATCAAACCCTATATGCCCGAATCCAATGTTTTCGTGACGGTCTTTGCCGGCTCCACGCTCATTTTTACTGTCGTTGACGTGAACGACTTTGATTCTGTCCAGTCCGACGGTGCGGTCAAACTTTTCCAGTACGCCGTCGAGATCATGAACAAGATCATATCCTGCATCATGTACATGGCACGTATCAAAGCATACGGACAGTTTTTCGTTATGCGTGACTCCATCCATAATCGCAGCTAATTCCTCAAAGGTACGGCCGCATTCAGACCCTTTGCCAGCCATCGTTTCAAGTGCAATCTGTACGTCTTGATCCGGATTAATCACTTCATTAAGTCCTTCAATAATTTTCTGAATGCCCGCCTCAGCGCCTGCGCCGACATGCGCTCCCGGGTGAAGCACAATTTGTCGAGAGCCCAGTGCCTCTGTACGGTCAATTTCACTTCGTAAAAAATCGACCCCCAGTTGAAAGGTTTCTGGCTTTACTGTATTTGCAATATTAATAATATAAGGAGCATGCACGACAATGTTGGACATGCCGTTTTCTTCCATATGAAGGCTCCCCGCCTCAATATTTAACTCTTCGATCGGCTTTCGGCGAGTATTTTGCGGTGCTCCGGTATAAATCATAAACGTTGAAGCACCGTAGGAAGCTGCTTCTTCGCTTGCTCCCTGGAGCATTTTCTTCCCATTCATTGATACATGTGATCCAATTAGCAACGTGTTGTCCTCCCTTGCGTTCATTACTTGCGGCCGCGGGATTCTTTCGCTGTACTGCGGCGTTCAATTCTGCGTTTCCGCTTGTGCTCACGCTCTGCTTTAGCACGAGCTTTTTTCTTATAGGCAGGCTTTACCTTCGTACTCTTGCGCTTCATTGGCATCGGCGCCTGCTTGGAAGGCCGGTTATCCGAACGGCGCTCCACCGTAACCCAGCTGCCCTGTTTCCACTCTTTGTACTCAAATGTAATGCCTTTTTGCCTCAGCTTCGCAATTGATGCTTCATCGCTTCTGCTGAAGAGCGTGATACTAAGCCCGTCCCACCCTGCTCTCGCAGTTCGTCCGGATCTGTGAATGTAATAATCAAGTTCTGTAGGAATTTCAGCGTTAATAATATGGCTGACTCCCGTGATATCAATGCCTCTTGCAATGAGGTCTGTTGCTACCAGGTACTGTACATCCGCCTCCTGCAGTCGTTTCAGCACCTTTTTCCGCTTCCTCGGCGCAATTCCGCCGTGCAGAAGGTCGACGTTCAGTCCCTTATCAAGCAGCACGGAGTAAATCGCATCTGCTGTCTCTTTCGTATTACAGAATACAATAGCAAGAAACGGGTTTATCCGCTCTGTAAGCTTAACGATCACCTCTTCTTTTGGACGATCCTTATCGCTGATCAGCCAATGCACAAGGTTTTCCGGGGAAAGCTCTTTCGGCTTCACTTCAATCTGCTTAGGCTGGCTCATGTACTTTTTGAGAAAAGGCATAAGGCTTTCCGGAATGGTTGCAGAAAAGACCATCAGCTGCGTATTCTCATGCAGAGAAGCAGCAATCCCGTTCACTTCTTCTAAAAAGCCAAGTTCGAGCATTTGATCCGCTTCATCGACGACAAATCCCTTCACGGTGTCTGTCTTCAACGCCTGTTCGCGGATCATGTCGAGCACTCTTCCCGGGGTGCCAACGATAATATGCTGACCTCCTGCTACTTTATCCAGCATTCGAACCCGGTCCGTTCCGCCTGTCACCAGCAGGGAAGTCACGTTTTCAGGCGCGAAATCCTGTAATACTCCGTATAACTGGGAAGCGAGTTCACGTGTTGGTGCTGTTATAATATACTGCGTCTTTTTTTCTGCGGGATCGACGTTTGTCAAAATAGGAAGCAGAAAAGCAAGCGTTTTTCCGGTTCCTGTCTGTGATTTTCCGATCACGTCCTGGCCTCGCAGAATAGACGGAATAAGCCGTTCCTGAATTTCTGTTGGCTGAGAAATATCCTTCTTTTTTAATCCATCAATCAGTTCCGCTCTCAGCTGAAACCGTTCGAAATTATGACCTGTCATGTTCTATCATCCTTTGCTTTGTATAGCCGTTTCTAACCTAACAGTTTATTTTAGCACGATTCTCAGCTCGGGACTATAGGTTTTCGTGTGCTTTTTACCATTATATGATAAACTTAAAGCACTATGGAAAGAATGGAGGAACGCTGATGTTTACAGTTGGTGATAACGTTGTCTACCCGGGCCACGGTGCGGGAAAAGTTAAAGACGTATCCAGAAAAACAATTCTCGACGAAGAACAGTTCTACTTTGTCATTTTCTTTCCTCTTCAAAAAATTACGCTCAGTCTTCCGGAGAAAACGATTCAGGAATCCGGACTGCGACCTGCGAATACTCAGACGGAATGCAGCTCCCTGCTCGCTTCTCTTTCAGAACGCGATCCCGTCAACGAATTTCCCAAACCATCAGGACGTCAGGATGAGCGCCTTCGTTCCGGCTCCATGGATGATTGTGCAGACGTCTTTTTCGAATTGACGTGTAAAAAGACAATTCACCAAAAGCTTCATATGCAGGAGAAAAAAAGCTTGGAGCTTTCAAGAAAGCTGTTGATCAGCGAACTGATGCTGGTACACGACGCATCGGAAACAGAAGCAGCTCTTATGCTCGACAGCCCAATGGACACGTTATTGAAAGAGCGGCTGTAATCTCCATCTCGGTGTTTGTCAGGGAAGCCCTCTCGTATTATAATAGGGTGCAGTACGAAGTTATACCGGAGGAGGAGTACCGCCAATGGAAGTTATGAAAATCTCACCTCGAGGTTACTGCTACGGTGTAGTAGATGCGATGGTGATGGCAAAAGAGGCAGCTGCAGACCCAAATCTGCCGCGTCCTATTTATATTTTAGGCATGATCGTGCATAATAAGCACGTGACAGATGCATTTGAAGAAGATGGTGTGATCACGCTCGACGGACCTAACCGTCTTGACATACTTAAAAAGGTCGAAAAGGGAACGGTAATCTTTACCGCTCACGGCGTATCGCCTGAGGTTCGCAAACTTGCTGCCGACAAAGGCCTTAAAACAATTGATGCTACGTGCCCGGATGTAACGGTTACCCACGATTTAATCCGCGGCAGAAAAGACCAGGGATATGAATTTATTTATATCGGCAAGCGCGGCCATCCGGAGCCTGAGGGAGCAATCGGTGTTGCACCTGATATCGTCCACCTGGTGGAAAACATGGATGATGTTGAAACGTTGCAGATTGATTCCGAAAAAATCATTATTACTAATCAGACGACAATGAGTCAGTGGGATGTCCGCCATTTGATCGAAGCCGCTCATAACCGGTATCCGCACGCTGAGATTCATAATGAAATTTGTAACGCGACTCAAGTTCGTCAGGAAGCCGTTTCCGAACAAGCAGGAGAAGCTGATCTTCTTCTTGTTGTCGGGGACCCAAAAAGCAATAACTCGAACCGGCTTGCACAAGTATCAAAAGAAGTAGCCGGTACAGAGGCTTACCGGATCAGCAACGTAAACGATATTAATCTGGAATGGCTGAAAGGCATCAATAAAGTCGCAGTCACAGCAGGGGCCAGCACCCCTACCCTGATTACAAAAGAAGTCATCAAATTTTTAGATCAGTTTGATGAAGACGACCCACATACGTGGGATACGACCAGCACCGTAAAACTTTCTAAAATCCTGCCGAAAATCCGAAAAAAACGGACTGCTGGAAAATAAGAATCCATTTAAGAAAGCCCGAAGACACTTTGTCTTCGGGCTTTTCGACTACATAAACTGGAAAGGATCCGTATTTATTTCTGACACAATGACCTCTGTCGTGCTTTTCTGATCTCTAAGCCAAGACGAAAGCTGTTCAGCAAGCGCCTGTTTCATGATCTGTTCAACATGATGGCCAGGATCAATCATTGTCAGTCCTTCCATCCAGGCATCATGAGCCACGTGGAAATAAAGATCACCTGTTACGTATACGTCTGCTCCTTGACGAAGCGCGTGCATCGTATATTTATTGCCGTCTCCGCCTAACACAGCTGCCTTTGTAATCGTTTTATCTAAATCGCCTACAACCCTGACTCCATTAACCCCAAACGCTTCTTTTACACGCTCTGTAAATTCCCGAAGCGATACCGATTGATCCAACTTTCCAATCCGGCCTAATCCGTAGGTCCTGCCTGGATTATCAAGTGAATAAATATCGTAGGCTGCTTCTTCGTACGGATGCGCATCCAGCATCGCCCGAATTACCTTCCGTTCTAATGATGCCGGGAAGATCGTTTCGATTCGTTCCTCTTCGGGCCGCTCCATCCTTCCCTTCGTACCAATATATGGATTCGCGCCGCTTCCCGGGATAAAGGCTCCTTTGCCCTCTGTTGAGAACGAACAGTGGCTGTAGTCGCCGATATGACCGGCACCAGCTTGACCAAGCGCATTTCTCACTGCATCCGCGTGATCGTGCGGAACAAAGACGACCATTTTTTTGAATTTCTCTTCGGTTACGGGAGCCAGCGCTTCCGTATCACGTATTCCGAGGGCGTCAGCCATCATGTCATTAACGCCACCCTCTGCCACATCGAGATTCGTGTGAGCAGCAAAAACGGTAATATCGTGCTTAATCAGCTTTTCCACCGCCCTGCCATAGGACGTATCCGTGTTCAGCTGCTTGAGGGGACGGAACAGAAGCGGGTGATGCGCAATAATCATATCTACACCATTTGCTACAGCCTCATCTACAACCGGTTCCAAGACATCTAATGTTATCATGATTTTCGATGCTCTTTTTTTGACAGAGCCAATTTGAAGACCAATTGGATCTCCTTCGACTGCTAATCGTTTTGGAGCATGCTGTTCCATAAACTGCAGTACTGTCTGAACATGTACATCCGTCATCCCAATACCTCCTCCAGCCAGTTTAGCTTCTGTGTCATTTCTTTCTGCCGGTCTTCGGTCCGTGCATTTTCTGCCATCTGCAGCTGTGCCTTAATTCGTTGCAGCTGATCGTATTCTTTTTTCCATTTATTCATAAAGGCTTCATTACGCTGTTTTATTAAATACGGACCCAGCCACATCTGCTTTTCCAGGTCGTCCTTACTGTATGGGTTAACGCCGGACCGGTCCGCACAGAGCACTTCGTAAACATGCCCATCCTCTTCAACAGCTGCTTCTTCGATCAGCGACCAGCCGTTTTTATACAGCCAGCGCCGTACGTGATCTGAGGCAATATTCGGCTGAAGAACAAGCCGCTTTACATCCGGGAGATAGGCTTGGCCGTTTTCCAGAATATCAGCGATTAACGGTCCGCCCATTCCTGCAACTACGACTGTATCTGCTTTGCGCCCCTCTAAAACCTCTAGTCCGTTCCCCAGTCTAGCTTCTACCTTATCCTGAAGCTGATTCTGCATAATCTTTTCTCTCGCAGAAGCAAGAGGGCCTTCGTTCACTTCTCCTGCTATTGCATATTCACAAATCCCGTTTCCTACGAGGTACACAGGCAAGTACGCATGATCTGAACCAATATCTGCAATTGTTCCTTCATGCAGGACATATTCTGCGACTTTCTCCAGCCGCTTGGATAAATGCTGTTCGTTCACCACTGTCACCTTATTTCCTTATCTTTTTTATCGCTTCTATCAAAAGATGATATCATACAATCTTCATGCACGCAGCCGCAGCAGCGGAGAGTCGTTAGTTTGAGCGTAAAAGTGCAACGCATAAGCTGAACCCTATCGTAACAAACATCTTACCTAAAACAAACACCTGACGAAGCGCCTTTTAAACAGCTGGGGCCGGTAGTTGAAAAAAGCCTCAGACTCCATTGCAGTCTGAGGCTTTTGCCACGTTAAGGTAATCATACAGCAGGGCTGCTACCATTGAGGGAGGCAGCCCAAGCCGTTCATGCTTATTCCTGGGACAGAATATACTCTGCCACAGCTTCTGCTTCTTCTCCGTCCTCAACAAGGCCTGCAGGCATTGATCCTGGTCCTTCATTGATCGCAGCTACAATCTCTTCCTCGGAGTAAGCTCCTCCGTCCAGTGCTGGACCTGTGCCGCCCTCCAGATCACCGCCGTGACAGGAAGCGCAGTTTCCTTCATACAGATGCTCTCCGAGTTCAATCGGGTCATCAAATTCTTCTTCCTGGGCATTTTCTTCGTTTTCGTTTCCATTTTCAGCAGCCTCTTCCCCGCCGATGTTAAGTCCGACAAGAGAAAGGAAGAAAACGAGCAGAAGACCCAGCGCAGCAGTTGCTGCGAATGGAAATAATGGTCCACCTCTCATAGCTATGTACCTCCCTTACGTTCCAGTACGATAAATTAAGGCTTTATATAAGTGCCCGAGCTCAGCTCTCTTTTATTGTATATGAAATATGAAAAGATGAAAAGAGATTTCAAAAGAAGCTTTCCAGCTTTTGAAAGCGGTTGTTCACAAAATGCTCATAGTTTTAACAGACTGGTCATAAGGGCAGGGTCATCTGTAATGACCCCTGTCAGGCCGCTCCGCCTGCACCTGGAAAAATCCGCTTTGGTTTTGCAGTTATACGCTCTCACAGTAAGCCCCTGCTTCATCCAGGGCCGGTAATACATGGACGACTGCACGCCGTGACGGATGTGGATGCCATCTGCCTGAACCTTTTCGGCATATTTTCCGCCTCGGCGGAATGGTGTCTTTGTCAGCAGCGCTGTGCTGATCGTCGGCTGTCTGCGCTTCACTTCCGCGATATAGGAATGATAGAACGTTGAAATGACAGTTCGCTCGACGAGTCCATGCTTTCGTAAAACAGCCAGGCATCCGTCCGCAAAAACGCCTGCCTTTACATGTACCTGCTGCTTCAGCTCTAAATGAAGCGTCAGATTTGTAGCTGCGATCCACGCACACAGCTCTTCAAGTGATGGGATTACAGCATCCGGGTAGCGGCGGTCATACTCCTTATCAGCGCGCAAATGTATCAGCTCTTTTGCCGAGAACGTATTCACGTTACCGCTTTTATAGGTCGTCCGGTCGACGGTTTGATCATGAATGATGAATGGAACGCTGTCACTGGAAAAATGAACGTCGCATTCAATTCCGTCAATCGGATACTCAGCTGCTTTTTTAAAAGACAGCATTGTATTTTCCGGATATTGACGTTTAAACCCCCGGTGTCCGATAATTTCCATCTGTCTGACACTCCCTTTCTGATTGGTTACAAACCGGCCAGGATAAAAAACAGCAGCACAGCAAGCCCGGCTCCACCGGCAGCAATCAAATACACCCGTTTAAAGAACAGACCCGCTGCCAGCCAAACAGCAGCCGCAGCCCCGGTCATCATGCCGGTTTGTCCTGGTGTAAGCATCATCCACGCACTCCATTGAATCGCTGCTGCTAAAAGGAACAGAGCCCCAGCAGTCGTAAATAGATGATGGAGCATGCCTCTTCCCGCTCTTGTGTGGTAGGCTGAGACCCCTGCTGCCAAGGTGGCTGCTGAGGCTGTTAGCGCAGCCGGAGGCACCGGCAGCAAGAAAACGGCAGCAATGAGCAGCATAAAAAATGCCGTCCAGGCAGCTGCTTTCCCCCATGGCTGTTGCTTTGCCGCAGCAGGTTCGTCTGCGTAAAGCTTCAGAAGAAACTGACAATAGTGCTCTGGAAGCATCCGATTCTTCTGCCATTTTCGTATTTCTCTTACGATAACCTCTTTATCTGACATCTCATCCTGCTCCCCTTTTCCAGAAGGATTTTCTCTCTTTCTGGTGGAACCGTCTTATAAGCAGCCCTTTCTTTATCGAGAAAACGCTCTGTAAAAAAACACCCCTGCTGCTTTAAGCGGCAGGGATGCAACAAACACCTTTATTCGAGAAAATCCTTCAGACGCTTGCTTCTGCTCGGATGCCGCAGCTTACGCAGAGCTTTGGCTTCAATCTGACGAATTCGCTCACGAGTAACACCAAATACTTTACCAACTTCTTCCAGCGTCCTCGTTCTGCCGTCGTCCAGACCGAATCGAAGTCGAAGAACATTCTCTTCCCGGTCAGTAAGTGTGTCCAGCACATCCTCCAGCTGTTCTTTTAACAGCTCATATGCTGCAGCGTCGGACGGTGCCAGCGCTTCCTGGTCCTCAATGAAATCTCCAAGGTGAGAGTCATCTTCTTCGCCGATAGGAGTCTCCAGTGAAACAGGCTCCTGTGCAATCTTCAGAATTTCCCGGACTTTATCCGGAGTGAGATCCATCTCTTTGGATACTTCTTCCGGTGTCGGCTCACGGCCAAGGTCCTGCAGCAATTGTCGCTGCACACGGATCAGTTTATTGATCGTTTCCACCATGTGCACCGGAATTCGAATTGTTCTGGCCTGGTCGGCAATAGCACGGGTAATCGCCTGTCTGATCCACCATGTCGCATAGGTACTGAACTTAAAGCCTTTGTCGTAATCAAACTTTTCCACAGCTTTGATCAGACCCATATTTCCTTCCTGAATCAAATCCAGGAAGAGCATCCCCCGGCCGACGTAGCGCTTTGCGATACTGACAACGAGTCGCAAATTCGCTTCTGCGAGCCGTCGCTTCGCTTCTTCATCTCCATCTTCAATCCGTTTCGCCAGCTCAATTTCTTCGGCGGCTGACAAAAGCGGAACGCGGCCGATTTCTTTCAGATACATTCTGACAGGGTCATTAATCTTAATGCCCGGCGGTACGCTGAGATCGTTTAAATCGATTGCTTCTTCCTTCTGAACCTGCTGAATGCTTGGCACGGATTCACTCTCGTTAATGATTTCAACACCCTGCTCTCCAAGGTATTCAAAGAAATCATCCATCTGCTCCGAGTCCTGATCAAATGCTCCCAGACGCTCGGTGATTTCAGCGTATGTCAATGAGCCTCGCTTTTTCCCGGACTCCAGTAACTGTTCCTTTACCTGATCGATGGTCAAATCGCCTTCCGTCAGCGGACGGATTGGTTTCTCAGCCATACGACCCCTCCTTCCTCATGATCACAACGGCATGATCAGCTGTGAAGCTTTGACTTCAGCTCCACAAGCTGGTTAATATACTGCTTAAGCTCTTCTACGTCAGACGTGCGCTTCATCAGATCCTGAAGCTCTTCAATCCGCCGCTTAATCGGCGCCCGATGAAGAATCTGATCAGCGTAGTCTTCAAGCACCTGCTCCGGCAGGTCCTGGTGAACCTGTTTCATTGCAAGTGCTGCTGCTTCTTTTTTCAAACCAGGATCTTCAACAGAGCTGATAAAGGCAGCCGGATCGCTCTCATGGCCGGCTGCATAGTAACTGTATAACAACGCTGCCAGCGCCTGATACGTTTCCTGCTGGAAGGACGCGCCAACTCGCTCCTCTACAAAAGCTGCCGCATCCTGAGAATGCATCATAAAGCTGATTAAATCACTTTCTGCCCGTTCATCTGCGGTCATCAGCCTGCGTCCGGCATGCTGCTGTGTTTCCATTTGTATAGCAGCTTTCTTTTGCTTTGTACGGGCTTTAACAGTATTCTTGATCTTCTCCCCTAATTCCTGCTTCAAAACGTCATACGAGAGAGAAAATTCTTCCTGGAGCTGTCGCAAGTAATGATCCTGTTCAATCGCCTTTGGAAGAGCCGCAATTTCCTTGAGCATTTCTTCGACATATTTCAGCTGATCGGCTTCCAGCTCCATGTTCTTATTTTCTTTTAAGAATACAGATTTAAATTCCATCATAGTCAGAGGTCTGCCGATGATAGTTTCAGCGAATCGTTCGGGACCATGATGTTGAATATAGTCGTCCGGATCCATTCCTTGCGGCAGCACAGCTACGGCAACTTCCAGTCCGGCAGCCTGAAGAATGTCCGCATTTTTCCACGAAGCCTGACGTCCGGCTTTGTCTCCGTCGAAGCAGAGAACGACCTTATCGGCATTTCGTCTGATCATACGGGCCTGTTCCTGTGAAAGTGCCGTCCCGAGTGAACCTGTACCATGTTCTATACCCGCGCGATAAGCGGAAATAACATCAACGTAGCCTTCAAACAGCACCGCTTCATTTTTACGTCTGATTGCAGGTCTTGCTCCGTGAAAATGGTACAGCAGACGGCCTTTATTGAACACATCGGACTCCGGACTGTTTAAATATTTCGGACTGCCCTCATCCAAAATCCGTCCGCCAAACGCAATAATTTTCCCGCGCTTATCCCAAATCGGGAACATAATTCTCCCACGAAAACGGTCGAAGGCTCTGCCTCCATCGGCTTTACGGGCAAGCAAACCTGCATCAGCCATATCATCAGGTTCAAGTCCACGCTTTTTCAAAAAGTCGGTAAGAAAATTCCAAGATTCCGGTGCAAACCCGATTTGAAAGGTTTCAATCATTTTTCGAGTAAAGCCTCGAGCTCTTAAATACTCCCGGGCCCTTTTTCCTTCAGGAGACTCTAATAACAGGTGATGATACAGCTTAGCCGCAAGCTCATGCCCTTTATACCAGGCGGAACGAGGGTTTTGCTCTTCTTCATCCTGACTGACTGCCTCTTCCGGAAGTTCAACGCTCGTTTTTCCGGCAAGCTGCTGGACGGCCTCAGGAAATGACAGTCCTTCATACTCCATGACGAACGTCACAACATTGCCGCCAACGCCGCAGCCGAAGCAGTGGTAGAGCTGTTTATCCTGAGAAACAGAAAAAGAGGGAGTTTTTTCCCCATGAAAAGGACACAATCCTGAAAAATTGCGTCCCTGCTTTTTTAAATCCACGTATTCACTGATCACGTCTACAATGTCGAGTTCTTTCCGGACTGCTTCTACAGTCTCTTCCGGGATATGACGGCTCATCCTTCGTCCCCGCCTTCTCTCAATGCTTTCAACAGTTCGACAAAATGATTTTCAAAATGTACGTCAGCAGACCGTTTGCGCTTGGAAGGACCTTTCCCATATATGCCTCGGCGTCTGGCCTCTTTCTTCGCATGCCGCCATTCAAGCACAGCATCCGCTGCTTCCTCCCTGAAGCGGATACCATTCGAATGAATAACGTAAACGCCTCTTGCCGAAAGAATAGAGGCTAAGCCAAGATCATCAGTTACAGCAATATCGCCAGCAGCTGTTTCGCTGATCATTCGAAAGTCCGCTGCATCAGCCCCCTGATCGACGATGATCGTCTTCACCCTCTCCGGCAGTGAGGAACGGGTGTGGGCATGTGAGTGAACCAGCACCAGCTGAAAGCCATACTGTTCTGATAGTGTTATAAGCTGAGGTACCACGGGAATTGAATCCCCGTCTGCGAAAACATGTAAATGCTTCATAGTAGTATATTCGATCCCCGCCTCGTTTTTCCTGCCTGTTTACATGAAATAAACGGGAAACCGTTTTGCCGGCATCTGGCAGCGAATGACTGTATGCCGACAAGGAGGGTCCGTTTTCTTTTCAACCTGTCGTTCTGCGAAATATTTCAAGTAACCACAATGTTTCATTATAATTGATTTTTATTGGTTTGGAAAGAAAAAAGATTACTATCAGGAGGATCTTGTTTGTACCATCTGGTAAATAATGTTTGCTGTTTCCTCAACTGCTTTTGTGGAAACGTCGAGTACCCGGCACCCGATCCGGTCCATGATGGTATCCGAATAGGCGAGCTCTTCCTCAATCCGCTGAATCGTTGCATAGTTCGCTTCTGCTTTCAGCCCAAGTGCTTTCAACCGTTCTGCGCGTATCCCGTTCAGCTTTTCCGGACTGATCTTCAGCCCGATTATTTTTTCGGGCTGGATCGAAAAGAGCTCTTCAGGAGGCTCCACCTCCGGTACGAGCGGAACGTTTGCTACTTTCAGCCGTTTATGAGCCAAATACTGTGACAGAGGCGTCTTGGAGGTTCTAGACACGCCAACCAGCACGACATCTGCACGCAGAATGCCTCGCGGATCACGTCCGTCATCATATTTTACAGCAAACTCGATCGCTTCTACTTTTCGAAAATAGTCCTCATCAAGCGTGTGAATTAAACCGGATTCATTTTTAGGCTTTGTCTGCAGCCTATCTTCCATCAGCGTGAGCAGCGGGCTTAATATATCATAAACCGGGAGACCTTCTTCTGCGGTGCGCTTCAGAACATACTCACGCGTTTCCGGGATCACAAACGTGAATGCAATCAGCCCATTGTTCTCTTTTGCTTCGGCGATTACCTCATCTACTGTGCCCGTATCCTCCACATAGGGGATACGCCGGATCGAGGTCATCGATTCCTCAAATTGACTGATGGCCGCCTTAACGACCAGCTCAGCTGTTTCACCAACTGAGTCAGACATCACATATACGGTGACATGATCCTGTTCCTTCATGCGCCTCCACTCCTTTTATCCATCTTCTCTGCTAAGCTCCACGAAAGCCTTGGTAATATTGGTTTTCGTCAGGCGCCCGATGACATCCAATTTTCCATCTGCATCCTGTTTCACTACCGGCAGACCGTCAATTTGCTTGCTGATCAGTTTATTGGCTGTTTCAAGCATGGTTTCATCTGGATAACATACCGTTACATTTGGCATTCTCGTCATAATAATGCTGACAGGGATACCCTCCAAGTCCTGCTTTCCCATACTGGCACGCAGCAAATCCTTGCGGGAAACGATACCGACAAGCTTATTACGGCCATCTGTTACAAAAAGCGTACCGACATCTTCTAAGAACATAGATACAATCGCGTCATATACGGAAGCTGCTTCAGGTATGACAACAGGTATAGACTGAAAATCCTTGACCTTCAGCTTCAGCAGCTTGTCTTTAAACAGCTGTCCGCCGGTTTTGCCGGTATAGTAGTACCCTACTCTCGGACGGGCGTCGAGATAGCCGGACATGGTCAACACAGTGAGGTCAGGCCTTAGAGTTGCCCGCGTTAATGCGAGCAGCTCTGCGATTTTTTCGCCGGTAATCGGCCCTTTTTCTTTCACAATTTCTACAATTTTCTGCTGCCTTTCGGATAGTTCCATGATGCCACCGCCTCTCTTATCGCTGACGCTGTTATTCAGAGTGAAATACGATCTGCTGGAAATCAGCAAACTGTCTGATCAGCGAAGCCGTCTGATGCATGTGGAACAGTCGGTTTTGTTTCAGCTGCTCATCTTCCGCCATTACCATCACATGATCAAAGTAGTCATTGATGACCGGAACGATGCTCTGCAGCTGGCGGTAGGCCTGCTCTACATTTCTCTCATTAAGAGAGGTTTGGAGCGGCTCTTCCACTTGTATGCAAGCTTCAGCAAGGCTGCTTTCCTGATCCTCCTGAAATAATGCAGGGTCAGGACGCCCCGGAGAACTTTTTTTCGAGATGTTCGTTACGCGGCTGAAGGCTTCCGTATCTTTTTTAAACGATTCCTTATCCAGCTGGTTCATGAGAAAGTCACTTTTCGCAACTGCCTGAGCAGGAACGTTCCAGCCGGAACGGATAACGGCATCTGTTACGTCATAGCGAATGCCTCTATCTTTCAGCAGCTGACGGAAGCGAAGTTCAAAGAAATCTTTGACGTCTTTAAACACCTCTTCGTGCGGTCTATTCAGCAGCTTGTTTTCATCGAGCATCCCGAGCAGCTTCTGAATAAATGCAAAAAGATCAAAGGACCAGTTTCCGTCCAGGTAAATTTGCAATACCGCTGCAGCCTGTCTTCGCAGACCATACGGATCCTGAGAGCCCGTAGGGATGCGCCCGATGCCGATGCTTGTTAAGATCGTATCAAGCTTATCCGCTGTACTGACGATTCTTCCTGCTTCTGTTTCCGGGAGTGAATCTCCTGCATGCTTTGGAAGATAGTGCTCACGGATCGCTTTCGCTGTATCCGGCTGCTCTCCGTCGTGGATCGCATAATATTCTCCCATCAAACCTTCGAGCTCTGGAAATTCATCGACCATATGCGTGACGAGATCTACTTTGGACAGTCTGGCCGCCCGCTGAACGGTCTGCTGAAGGCTTCCTTCCCCATGCAGCAGCGAGGCGAGCTGCAGGGCTCCTGCTTCAATGCGTGCTGTTTTATCTGCCATCGTACCAAGCTCTTCGTGGTAGACGATTGATGCCAGCTTCGGGAGTCGTGATTCGAGAGAGCCTTTCAGGTCTTCTTCATAAAAGAATTCGGCATCTGCAAGTCTTGCGCGCAGCACTTTCTCATTGCCTCGACGGACATTATCCAGGTGAAGGTGGTCCCCGTTGCGTACAGTAATAAAGTGAGGCGCCAGCTTCCCTTGTTTGTTTTTCACTGGAAAATATCGCTGATGCTCCCTCATCGAAGTAATGAGCACTTCGTCCGGCACGTTCAAAAAGCTTTCGTCAAAAGACCCGGAAAGAGCTGTAGGGTATTCGACCAGGTTCGTTACTTCTTCAAGCAGCGCTTCGTCGATTGGGATTTCCCAGCCTTCCTCTGCTGCAATGTCCTGAATCTGCGTGCGGATTGCTTCTTTTCGCTTGTGAGGGTCTACGATAACATGCTGGCTCAGCAGCTCTTCCTCGTATACGTCCGCGCTGGTAAGATCAGCAGCGTCGCCGAGAAAGCGGTGTCCGTGTGTGATCTTTCCTGTTGAAATACCTGTGATCTCAAACGGAATCACCTCAGACCCAAACAAGGCTGTCAGCCACTTGACCGGCCGGACATAACGAAGCTGATAAGAGCCCCACTTCATGTTTTTCGGGAACGTGATAGCAAGCAGCACGCCGCGAAGCTCCGGAAGAAGCTCCATTGTACGCTTACCTGTCGTCTTCTTTAAGGCAAATACGTAACGTTCCCCTTTTACCTCTTTCAAGTACAGATCCTCTGTTGATACTCCCTGCCCTTTTGCAAATCCGAGAGCCGCTTTCGTCCATTCTCCGTCGTTTAAGGCAATTTTTTCAGAAGGTCCGCGAGCTTCTGTTTCCATATCAGGCTGCTGATCGGGAACGTCATTCACCTTTACCGCGAGTCGTCTTGGAGTAGAAAAGCTGGTAACCGCCGAATATGTCAACCGCTTATCTTTAAGCCAGGCCTCCACTTTGCTTTGAAGTTCCTGTCTGGCACTTGTTACGAACCTGGCCGGCATTTCCTCCAGACCGATTTCAAGCAGCAGTGTCGATTTACTCATGGCTCAGTTCCTCCTTCAACATTGGAAATCCTAGTGTTTCTCTCGCAGCATAATACGTTTTCGCACATTCTCTTGCCAGGTTTCGAACGCGTGTAATGTAGCCGCCCCGCTCCGTAACAGAGATAGCTCCCTGGGCGTCGAGCAGGTTAAAGACGTGTGAACATTTCAAAACATAATCGTAAGCTGGTATTACAAGCTCTTCGCGCAAGCAGGAAGCAGCCTCTTTTTCGTACGTGCTGAACAAGTCAAACAGCATGCTTCGGTCGGCAGTTTCAAATGCGTATTTTGATTGTTCATATTCGTTTTGCCTGAATACATCCCCGTAAGTAAAACCATCCACCCACTCCAGGTCATACACGTTCTCTTTATCTTGTATATACGAAGCGAGCCGTTCAAGACCGTACGTAATTTCAACCGATACCGGACTTGCATCCAGACCGCCTACTTGTTGAAAATAGGTGAATTGCGTAATTTCCATCCCGTCCAGCCACACTTCCCATCCGAGGCCCCAGGCCGCAAGCGTCGGTGCTTCCCAGTTGTCTTCTACAAATCGGATATCGTGCTTCAACGGATCAATCCCGAGCTGACGCAGGCTTTCCAAATAAAGCTCCTGGATATTATCAGGTGAAGGTTTCATGATTACCTGAAACTGGTGGTGCTGATAGAGCCGGTTCGGATTTTGGCCGTACCTGCCATCTGCGGGTCTTCTTGACGGTTCTACATAGGCTACGTTCCACGGTTCAGGGCCGATGCTTTTTAGAAACGTCATTGGATTCATTGTGCCTGCGCCTTTCTCCACGTCATAGGGCTGAAGCAGAAGACAGTTCTGTTCTCCCCAGAATTTTTGCAGCGTCAGAATCATTTCCTGTACATTCATCATGCATTTCCCCCTTGTTAGTCTGCTCTCGTATCGGTGCAGGAACGAAAAAACTCCCGTCCCTATATCCGCACCAGTTACGGATATAGGGACGAGAGTCGTTGTCTCCCGCGGTTCCACCCTATTTGCGCCGGTTCAGCGCCTCTTTCAGCTAGCCTGCTCCGAAATGCCTTCACTAAGGAGGGTGTCATCCGGCTTCCACTGTTCCGGATTCGCTGTAGGACGTATCTCTCAGCTACTACTTTTCTTCTACGCAGTATCGTTTCTAAATCTTACGAAAGATCATCGTTTCTGTCAACATAAATATCATCCATCTTTTCCAGCTGCTCCAAAAAGCGTTTCGATTTGACATAGACGCCGACATACTCATCATAATACGCATCGAGGAGCACCTTCAGCTGTTTTTTCGTTTCAGGCTTTACGGATGTTTTCCCGATTCGCGAGGGACTGATCTGTTGAAACAGACGCATCAGTCTGACAGCTGCCGGTCCTACTGGAAGAGTGTAGCGGCGCAGATGAATACAGTCTCTGCATAGCACCCCCGCATGCTCCAGAGAAAACTGCAGCTGCTCGTCAACTGTTCCACAGTTGACGCAGGCGTGAAGGGTTGGCGCTGCGCCGGTTACGTAGAGCATCTTCGTTTCAAAGAGCCGGATCAGCACCTCCGGATCTTCTTCCCCGTTCATATGCTGCAGCACATGATACAGCAGCTCGTACAGACCGGGATACGTTTGATTGTCTTCCGTCAGTTTATCCAACAGCTCCACTGCGTACGAAGCATAAGCGGTTTTAATCAGATCGCTCCTGATATGACGGTGGGAATCAATAATGTCTGCTGACGACAGGCTTCCCATCCCTCTTCCCTTTGAATACACAAACACAGCCTGTATAAACGGCTGGGCAGCGGGAGCGAAGCGGCTTTTCGTTTTTTTAGCTCCTCTTGCCATCAGCGCAGCTTTACCTGATTGTTCGGTAAATACCGTCACAATTTTATTGGTTTCTCCGTAATCTGTTGTCCGGAGCACGATTCCTTCCAGTTTATGAAGCACGTAAACTGCCTCCCTCAGCGGTCAGTATTCATCCTGATCATAGCCGAATCCGCGCAGCTGCTTTGGCTTATTGCGCCAGTCTTCCTCTACTTTGACCCAAAGCTCAAGAAAAATTTTCGAGCCGAGCATTGTTTCAATATCCTGACGGGCGAGCTTGCCGATTTCCTTGAGCATCCGTCCCTGCTTGCCGATAATGATTCCTTTTTGGGAACTCCGTTCGACTACAACCACTGCCCCCACATAAATCGTGTCACTCGTCTCCCGTTTTTTTATTTGTTCGATTTCCACTGCTACTGAGTGGGGGATTTCTTCGTGTGTTAAATGAAGCACCTTTTCACGGATCATCTCAGACATTAGAAACCGCTCCGGGTGATCCGTGACCTGGTCTTCAGGATAAAACTGCGGTCCCGCTTCGAGACGCTCGAACACCTGAGTCACTAGAGCATCTACATTGTTTCCGTCTTTCGCGGATACCGGAATCACTTCGGTGAACGCGTGCTTTTTCATATATGATTCGATAAGCGGAAGCAGCTTGTCAGGATGAACCAGATCTATTTTATTGATAACAAGATAAACCGGAGTTTCTACACCTGCGAGGCGGTCCATGATAAATTCATCGCCTTTTCCCATGCCAGCCTCTGCGTCTACAAGAAACAGAATGATGTCCACCTCTCGAAGCGTTGTTACAGCGGTTTTTGACATAAAATCTCCGAGACGGTGCTTCGGTTTGTGAATCCCTGGCGTATCTATGAAGACAATTTGTCCCCGTTCTTCCGAATAGACACCTTGGATCCGGTTCCTTGTCGTTTGCGGTTTGTCGCTCATGATCGCGACTTTTTGGCCGAGAAGCTGATTTAACAGGGTCGATTTCCCCACGTTTGGTCTGCCAATTAAGGCGGCAAAACCAGACTTATAGTCGTTATTTTCCATGTAAATCATCCTTTGAAAAAGCTCCGGGCAGCAGGTCTGCAACGGTTGTTTCCTGCACATCTCCCTTTGTATTTGTTAAATAAACCGCTGTTTCCGGCTGCAGCAATTCTGCCATGACCTGCCTGCATGCACCGCACGGCGAAACGGGCCCTTCGGTATTCGCTGCTACTGCAATCGCCTGAAAGTCGCGCTCCCCCTCCGAAACCGCTTTAAAGATCGCTGTCCGCTCACCGCAGTTACACATGCTATATGCGGCATTTTCAATATTACATCCTGTATAAACAATTCCTTGAGCGGTCTGCAGGGCTGCCCCTACCGGAAATTTGGAGTACGGAACATAGGCCCGATCCATCGCTTCAACTGCTTGATTCATTAACATTTCTTTACTCATAGTAACCACCTCACTGCAAAACAAGTTCTGCTATTTTTGGTATGAAAATCAAACATCCGATCAGCGCAGCAGTACAGGAAAATACGAGTACTGCTCCGGCTGCTGTATCTTTTATAATTTTAGCTCGTTCGTCATATGTCTGAACAATTAAATCGGTGATGTGTTCAATCGATGTATTAAGCAGCTCAAGACAGAGCACGGCTCCAATCGCAGCGGCTAAAACCGCCTGCTCAAGCAGAGGAACGCTGAGCAGCTGGGCCGCGATGAAAACGAGCACCGCTGCCGTAGTGTGTATCCGGAAATTCTGTTCGTGACGCCACGTATAGCGGATCCCGGCTGCAGCGTACCGGAAGCTCTGCTTAAGCCTGTTGAGAGAAATAAATGGACTATTGTTTTTGGATGCCATGCTGATGGAGAATATCCTTTTGCTTGTCGATCATCTGCTGCTCTGCTTGCTCTGTATCGTGAACATAGCCATTCAGGTGCAGAAAGCCGTGAACGGCGAGGAAGCAAATTTCTCTCTCCAGGCTGTGTCCATATTCCTCTGCCTGACGAACGGCTGTGTCTACCGATATAATGATATCGCCAAGCATCAGCGGCATATCTTCCGGAAAAAATGCCTCTTCCTCTTCCATTGGAAAAGATAGAACGTCTGTGGCGGTATCTTTATCGCGGAACTCCCGATTCAGCTTTCGAATTTGGTCGTCTCCGGTAAATGTCACCGACAGCTCTGCTTCCTCTGGAACATTTTCACTGCTGCATGCTGTTTCCAATACATTTTCAAGCGTCTTTAGCAATTCGTCATTCAATTTATTCGTTTCATCATAGATATCGATGGTCCAGCTCATGCTTAATCCCCTCCTGTCTTTTTAAGCTCCTTCTCATCAGGATAGTCGATCCGCGAATGGAACGTTCCTTTTAGCGTTTCACATATCGATGCGTGAACGGCATGCAGCTCCTTAAGCGTTAAATCGCAGTCATCAAACTGTCCATCGTTGAGCCGGTCTTTAATAATCGCACGCACCAGCCCCTCCATCTTTTCGTACGTCGGCGCCTGCATCGAGCGTACCGCAGCTTCCACACTGTCAGCTATACCGACAATGGCACTTT
This sequence comes from Alkalicoccus luteus, assembly GCF_052061695.1. Taxonomy (NCBI): domain Bacteria; kingdom Bacillati; phylum Bacillota; class Bacilli; order Caryophanales; family Bacillaceae; genus Alkalicoccus; species Alkalicoccus luteus. The sequence goes on along the minus strand of NZ_JBPZEY010000006.1, from coordinate 205,800 downwards.
CTTTTGAGGCTGCCTTTGGTCCCGGATACCGGTACGAGGACTCCGTCACACTGCCGTCTTTTTCTTTCGCCTTCACGTAGAAATACTTTAAAAGCGTGGTTCCGTGATGCTGTTCCGCAATATCAATAATTTCTTTTGGGAGCCTCTCTTCACGAAGCATAGCAGCTCCGTCATAAGGGTGGGCAATGATAATTTCCGCACTTTTCTCCGGTGGAAGCTTGTCATGAGGATTGGCAATTCTCATTTGATTTTCAATAAAAAACTGCGGCCGTTTCGTTTTGCCGAGGTCATGATAATAAGCGCCGACTCTCGCAAGCAGACCGTCTGCTCCAATCGATTCACAGGCACTTTCGGCTAAATTGGCAACTACTACACTGTGGTGGTAGGTTCCCGGCGTTTCAAGCAGAATTTTCCGAAGCAAAGCGTTATTCGGATTTGACAGTTCAATCAGCTTTGCAGGGGTCAAAACCCCAAATCCTGTTTCAAAAAATGGAAGCAGTCCAGCGGCCAGTACGACTGCCACATAGCCTCCAAGAGCTGCTGCAGCTGCGTAAAGCGCATATTCGCTCCATACAAAAGGCTGATTTTTAATGAGCAGTATACTGATGACCACACCAGTGTTAACAAGCGCAATCCACGATCCTGTTTTCAGCAGTTTTTTCGTTCGCGCAGTCTTATCCAGAAAAAATACGCCTGAAAGAGAGCTGAAAAAGACAAACAGTCCAACGCCGAATTCAAACGTCTGCGTCGTATTTTGATTGAACATAATAGAAGTTGCTACCGCCAGAAAAAAACTCATAAACACGGCAACGCGTGCCTGAATCAGTACCGCTGTAAGAATCGTTCCTAACGCAGCCGGCACAAGATAGGGTAATCCGGTTATTTCCAGCGGCTGAAGCAGACTGACACTTTTCATAACGGCAAGGGTGACCATTGTGAGCAGTAGAAAAAGCAGTAAGAGCGTATTGTTCTCGCGCAGTGGAGTTCTCGCCTCCCGCAGGTAAATGGCCAACATCCAAACAAGGAAGAAAATAACCAGACCAAGACCAGCTAGAGGGGGCAGGTCTGAGGTTTCTTCCGTCAGACCTGCAAGCGCCATCTGTTCATATATTTCCGCAGTGATCACTTGTCCCTCTTCTGCGAGAAGCTGGCCTTCACGAATCAGAACAGGTTCAACAAGATCTTCTGCTGAATTTCTGGCTTCAGCTGTCGCATCCTCATCGATCATATAGTTTGCAGTGATGCCGCTTCTCGATAATTCCGCGAGCGCATCAGACAGTTCAGCGCGAAGTGCGGCAGCCCTGACTCTTTGTTCTGCCCGATCCCGCGCCTCGTTCACTTCATCAAGTGCTACTTCATCCGTCATAACATCAAATACTGCACTCGTGGTAGCTTCTTCAGCAGTCTGGAGCTCTTCTGCATCTGATTCCAGCAGCGTAACCAGGGAGCCGTCGCTCATCTGTTCTTCTATTTCAGGCGAAAGGCGATCTCTCAGCTCAACTGTCTGTTCGTCCATCGTCCAGACTTCCTGCTCTTCAGTTCCACCTTCTTCATCTCCAGGACTGCTTAATTCTCCTGCCTGCCCACGTACTTCGAGCTGCACCAGCCGAACAGATTGAAAAACATCCTGAACCCGCTCCATTTGGTTATCGGCGTATCTCGGCTTCAACGAATATACCGGCTCAACGCTGTCCGCAGCTTCCTGCTGCAGCCGCTCCGTTTCTTCTTTGTTCTCAATTGTCACCGGAGACCGCACATCCTGACCGGAGACACTTCCGGGCTCAAGATCGAAATCCTCGGTTAACACATTTGGTACCAGCATGACATACAGGATCAATCCGAGCAGCACAAACAATGCAAAACGGATGTATCGGTGCCGCTTTAGTTTATTCCAGATTGGATGCTGCTCAATAGATGATCGTCCCATCATGTCTTTCCTCCTGTTTTGCCGGTCTTATCCGCGGTCCTCATCATCGTCATATGCTTCAATCATCCGCTGAACAAGGGAATGGCGGACTACGTCTGCAGGCTGTAAATAGATAAAGGAAAGTCCTTTAACGCGCGTTAAAATCCGCAGAGATTCCTTCAGCCCGGATAATTTTCCTTTCGGCAGGTCAATCTGTGTAAGATCACCGGTTACAACCATTTTCGAGCCGAAACCAAGTCTTGTTAAAAACATTTTCATCTGCTCTTTTGTTGTATTCTGAGCTTCGTCCAAAATAACAAATGCATCATCGAGCGTCCGGCCTCTCATATAAGCAAGAGGTGCTATCTCAATTGTACCGCGTTCCAAGAGGCGGGCCGTATGCTCCGTGCCAAACAGATCATGCAGCGCGTCGTAAAGCGGCCGCAGGTACGGATCCACCTTTTCCTTTAAATCGCCAGGTAAAAAACCGAGGCTTTCTCCGGCCTCCACAGCCGGCCTCGTCAGTACAATTTTTTTAACCTGCCCTTCTTTTAAGGCATGGACAGCAAGCACCACAGCTAGATAGGTCTTCCCTGTACCGGCCGGACCGATACCAAAAACAATATCGTTTTTTCTGATAGCAGACACGTAGTGGCGCTGGCCAAGTGTTTTAGCAAGAATCGGCTTTCCTTTAGCTGTCACCGTGATTTGATCATTATAAAGATCGAGCATCTCTCCCAGCAGGTCTTTTTCTGACAGCTGGGCCGCATACACGACGTCCCGTTCGGTGATTCGAATTCCACGGCGGATCAGCTGAAGCAGCGTCAACAGGATCTTTTCGATCTTGTCTGCGTTTGCTTCGCTCGTATCAACAGAAATCTCCTGCCCCCGCGTGACAAGCTCTGCTCGAAATGCATCTTCAAGTCTTTCCAGGTGTTTATCATTTGGTCCAAAAAGCGCCTGGACTTCATTTGCGTCCTGCGCTGGTATCGCAATTGTACGGTTCATATATGTCATCAGTCTCCCTGCTGCATACTGTGTTTGGCACGTGACGCTGCGCCTGATTTCACTTTACCACTACTGTAACCTGCTGCCAACATAATATGTCCGTTTTCTGGCAGTCGATGCTTGAGGGATTGAAGCTATTCCGCAGTCGGCCCCTTAGTGCGCTGGATGCGTTAAGGTTTCGTCACACGTTAAAGGAGGAAAAAGGGCTGCCCCACCCAGTGCAATTATGCCTGGAGGAACAGCCCTTTTGTGCTATTACCGGGTCATGCGTCTGTTACGATTACGTCCAGCGGCAGCTTTTGGCTTGCCGAGAACTTCCGCCCAGACGATCCCTTTCACAACATCCTGTTTCGTCATATTGTTGAAATCAATCGTAACCTTCTGCTCTGCGGTAGCAGTAATATCCTTCTTGACGATTGGAGACTTCTGCAGCTTCGAGGCCGATTTTTCTGCCTGCCTCTGTTTTTTGCGAAGCTGCTCATAATGCTTTTCCATTTCCGTTTGAGCCGGTGAATCTGTTTGTGCCTTCTCCTGCCTCTGCGGCTGCTTCTCTTCCTGTTTTTCTTCTGTTTCAAACAGGATATCCCGCCAGTCAAACTCCTTTTCAGAAGCTTCCCTGTCCGACTGCTCCTGCCTTTGTTCAGGAACACGCGGCTGCGAATTCTCCTCCTGCTTCTGTCCGGACCTGGACTGAATGAAGCTGAAGATAGCAGCGAGAATGAAGAACAGCAGGAGCGGAGATTCAAACAGCAAATTGATAAAACTGAGCATCATCATCGCTCCTCCCTGCGGCATCAGCGCTTAGGATGGGTTTCCGTAGTCTCCTCATCCTCCGGTCCATCGCCAGTCGCTTTGCCGATGGAGTCGCGCATGTCGGTATCTGCTTTCACGTTGTTAAAGTTGAGGTAGTCCATCACGCCGAGGTTGCCCTGGCGAAGTGCTTCGGACATTGCAAGCGGTACTTCCGCCTCTGCTTCTACAACCTTCGCGCGCATTTCTTCTACGCGGGCTTTCATTTCCTGCTCCTGCGCGACTGCCATAGCACGGCGCTCTTCCGCCTTGGCCTGGGCAATCTTTTTATCCGCTTCAGCCTGGTCCGTCTGAAGTCCTGCACCGATGTTTTTACCGATATCAATATCAGCAATATCAATCGAGAGGATTTCAAATGCTGTTCCGGCATCCAGACCTTTCTTAAGAACAGTCTGAGAAATCATATCCGGGTTTTCAAGCACTTCTGCATGGTTTTTTGCAGAACCAATAGTGGAAACAATCCCTTCACCGACTCGGGCGATAACCGTGTCTTCTCCGGCACCACCGACGAGACGGTCAATGTTGGCTCGGACCGTGATTCGGGCTTTTGCCTTCACTTCAATACCATCCATTGCTACACCGGCGATAAATGGTGTTTCAATAACCTTTGGATTAACGCTCATCTGAACTGCTTCGAGCACGTCACGGCCTGCAAGGTCAATCGCTGCGCATCGTTCAAACGTCAACTCAATATTGGCGCGCTGGGCAGCAATCAAAGCGTTAACAACGCGGTCTACGTTTCCCCCTGCGAGATAGTGCCCCTCCAGCTTGTTCGTGCTGATATCAAGCCCTGCTTTTACTGCTTTGATCAGCGGGTTGACGACTCGGTGCGGGATAACCCGGCGGAGTCTCATCCCTACAAGCTGGAAAATACCGACTTTGACTCCTGCTGCCCATGCTGAAATCCATAGTGCGACAGGTACGAACGTAAACAGGATTACGACACCGACGAGTATGACCCCGATGACGATATAAATTCCTATCTGGTCTGCCATGTACATCTTCCTCCTTCAATTAATCAGTCTCACTGCCGGAAATGTCCCGAACTACTACCCGGGAACCAGAAACAGCAATGACCTTTATTTTCCTTCCTTGTTCAATATAGCCTCCCTCGGATACCACGTCAAGGCGTTCCTCGCCAATCATGGCACTTCCGGAAGGCCGGAGCACTGTGAGAGTCGTGCCGGTCTGTCCTTCCAGTTCGTTTCTCGTTTCATTGGAAATATATCCAAGTTCCGTCGTTGTTGCATCCTGAAGCACAACACGTTTCATCGGGCCAGCCCGATCAATGTACTTCATAAGCACGAGCATTCCTGCGATCGTTACAATAATTGCAATTACGAAGGACACGATAATATAAAACGTTGAAAACGAACTCAGAATCAAACTGGTAAGAATTGCTCCGAGACCCAGAATCCCAAAAATTCCAAAGCTCGGAGAAAAAACCTCGAGGGCAAGAAGTCCAGCTCCTACGATAAATAAAATCATCGCTTCCCATCCTGCAAAGCCAGCCACCGTGTGGCCGAAAAAGAACAGGAACAAAGCGGAGGCTCCCATGATGCCCGGGATTCCAAATCCTGGAGAATAAAGTTCCAAAATAAGTCCGAGTGAGCCGACGGACAACAAAATCGGAATGACAATTGGATGGGTGACAATTCGGGCAATCTGCTCAGCTGCACTAAGCTCAAATTCTTCAACTTGTGCATTTTCCATGTTCAGGTATTCCAGAAGTGCTTCCCGGTCATTAACCACAGCTTCTGCATATCCTACTGACTCAGCTTCAGATGCTGTAAGCGTAAGCAGCTCTCCCTCGCCGAGATTCAGCTCCTCGATTTCAATCGACGGATCTGCCATCGCGAGTGCATAAACCGGATCGCGATCATTGAGCTCGGCTGCAGACCGCATGTTCGCAAGCCAGGCAGACTGAGCTTTATCATCAGCAGCGCTTCCTGTTCCATCTATGACCTGCGCTGAGCCCATTTCTGTACCAGGCTGCATAACGATCTCATCGGCATTCAGCGAAATATATGCTCCGGCTGACATTGCCTCTCTTACGACAAATGCTGTAGTCGGAATCTCGGTCTCCCGAATAGTCCTTGCGATCTCTCCGGCGGCATCCACCCGCCCTCCCGGAGTGTTCAGTTCAAACACTATGTGATCGACGCCCTGTTCTTCTGCAGATTCAACAGCACGTTTCATAAAAGCCTGCAGCCCCCGCTCAACGGTTTCTTCAACTGGAACAAAGTAAACAGTCTCTCCGCTGCCTTGTTCCTGAGCTGATGATACAGGGAAGATGAGCAGCAGCACACCAGCTGTCAGAAGGATTGAGTATAGGAGCATTCTCCAGTTTTTCACAGCACCGGCCTCCTTCCATGAGGTTCTACATACAGTATATCTTACGTACTGGCACCCCGGAAAGTTTCACGCCCTCACATTTTTTCATTATATCTTGCTTCTTAACATTTCCTGATCCCTCCCTCTTTCAAAAGAGCATCTTTATGCATACAGGTGATCCATCTTTGGGCGTATTAAAATCAAAAAAGCAGGACCGCACGTCTACATAACGCGGGCCCTGATTTGGGTCGAAACTGCCGTCAGTTTTGATTGTACATTTCTTCAAGTCTTTTCCTGGTTGTCTCCGATCCGTACGTGTATATTTTATGGAACAAATTATCTTCATCATCACCAAGCTCAATCTTATCTTTTTCATCCCGGGTCTCGTCAAATGGCGAAACAAAAATATGTTCCGGCATGACGTCGCCGTCCTGGACTTCAGCCAGCTTGGACTCCAAGTCCGCTTTCGACTCCCGGTCAAGCAGTACTTCATAGTGGATCAGCTGAGTGTCTGGAAGCATTGGAGATAGTTCGACATCGGTGCCGCTCCTCCAGATAACGAAATATTGTTCTTTTGACATGCTATCCCTCCTCTTTCTGATTTCCTTTACCCGTCCTATGTTTAACTTATTCCTGAAATTTGTCAGATGATCAGCCTTTCATCAGCCAATTGTGATTAAAGCCTGCTCCTGCCATCCTGCTGCTTTCAAGCACCCAGGAAAGCCTTTATGCATGAATAAATCCGTTATACATGATGTGGAAAAGCAAAAAGGCGCAGTCTCTCACAGAGACTGCGCCTTGACGGCAAAAGGTTTATTGAAGTTGTTCTTGGACAATTTGACGAACGAGAGTGCCGTCTGCGCGGCCTTTCACCTTCGGCATCACTGCACCCATGACCATGCCCATATCAGCCTTGGAAGACGCACCCGTTTCCTCAACTGTTTTGGCAACCATGTCTTTGACTTCCTGCTCGGAAAGTTGTTCCGGCAAGTAGTCCTGCAGGACCGAGATCTCACTGTTCATTTTCTCAACCAGATCACTTCTGTCTGCCTTATCGAATTCCTGGAGGGATTCCCGCCGTTGTTTCAATTCACGGTTCAATACCGTGAGTGCTTCTTCTTCAGAGAGCTCGCGCCCAAGTCCAATCGCTTCATTCTGCATCGCTCCGCGTACGGAACGGATAACAGAAAGACGAATCTTATCCTTATCGCGCATTGCCTGTTTCATATCCTGCTGAAGCTTTTCAACTACTGGAGCAGTCATGAGGCCGTCTCTCCTTAGAATTTGCGTTTTCTAGCTGCTTCTGATTTCTTTTTACGGCGAATACTTGGCTTCTCATAGTGCTTACGTTTACGCACCTCTGCCAGAGTCCCTTCTTTAGACATCGTTTTCTTGAAACGACGAAGAGCAGCATCGAGATTTTCATTCTTACGAACGCGTGTTTCTGCCATTCTATATCCCTCCCTCCGGACAACCAATAAGACATGCGCACGGGCATGTATGGTTCGATTATATAGGATTAAGGATTCACGGTCAATGCCCGATTTGTTCCGGCTGGCGTGATTTTGTACCTGCAGCGTCGGCAACTTTGACAAACGTTCCTTCATTGTATGGATATCCTGCTTTATCCAGTTTTACTTTAATTATGCTTCCAATGTAAGATTCATCCAGCTCTACTTTAACGCGAAGATAGTTATCGGTGTATCCTACGAGCAGATTTGGTTTGTCATTATCCGCTTCTTCCGGAATCATTTCAAGGACGGTTCCTTCAAAAGTTGACGCATATTCTTTTGCCTGCTGATCGGACAAATGGATCAGCTGTTTGACTCTTGTATGCTTCACATCATCCGCAACCTGGTCTGTCATACGGGCAGCTGGTGTGCCTGTACGCTTGGAGTAAGGAAAAACATGAAGCTCGGAGAAGCCGATTTCACGAACAGAATCAAACGTCTCCTGAAATTCGCTGTCGGTTTCACCAGGAAAGCCGACTATAACATCGGACGTCACTGCAAGCCCTGGAAGAGCTTCCTTTAACCGGTCCACACGCTCTTTGTAAAACGCCATCGTATATTTTCGGCGCATCCGCTTCAGTACAGTATCTGATCCTGACTGCATGGGCACATGCAGATGGCGAACGATCTTATCCGAGCGATCAATCACCTTTATAACGTCATCTGTAATCTGGCTTGCCTCAATAGAGGAAATGCGGATTCGTTTCAATCCTGCTACCTGCTCAAGCTCCCCGAGCAGGCGGGCAAGACTGTAATCCTTCATATCCTCTCCGTAGCCACCTGTATGGATGCCAGTCAGCACAATTTCTTTATAGCCTGCTTCGACCAGCTGATGCGCCTGCTTCATGACATCTTCCGGCTTACGGGAACGGAGCAGTCCTCTGGCCCACGGAATGATGCAAAACGTGCAGAAGTTATTACAGCCTTCCTGGATTTTTAGTGAAGCCCGTGTGCGGTCAGTAAAGGCCGGTACATCAAGCTCTTCGTAAACACGGGTTTTCATAATGTTCCCTACACCATTGATCGGCTCCCGCTCTTTACGAAACTGTTCAATGTAAGGGAGCATTTTGTGACGGTCCTGTGTACCGACAACAATATCGACCCCTGGGATCGCCATTATCTCGGCTGGTGACGTTTGGGCATAGCAGCCGGTCACACAAATAACCGCGTCCGGATTCCGGCGGACTGCTCTCCGGATCACCTGTCTGCTTTTTTTATCCCCTGTATTTGTTACCGTACAAGTATTAATAACGTACACATCTGCCCGATCGTGAAACTCCACTTTCTCATACTCTTCCTGCTTAAAAAGCTGCCAGATAGCTTCTGTCTCATAGTGATTTACTTTACACCCTAAGGTATGAAACGCAACCTTGCTCATGTTGTTCACCTCGATAGTTCAATATGATAGGAGAGCGCCGACAGCATATAGAGCGGCGCTGTCTCTGCCCTCAAAATTCTAGGTCCGAGTCCGCAAAGAACCGCTCCGCTGTCTTCAAGCATGTCTGCTTCCTCCGGTGAAAAGCCACCTTCAGGCCCGACGATTACTAAAACGGATTGTCCCGGCTTAAGTTCCTTTACCGCATCAAAGAACGCACGCTCTTCTCCCGTTTTCGCCCGCTCCTCGTATGCTGCTATCACGAGGTCAAACGCTTCGAAACGTTGCACCAGCTGAGCAGCGGAAGCAGAATCGTTTACCTCCGGCAGGATCCTTCTAGCTGATTGTTCGGCCGCCTCCTTGACGATTTTTTTCCATCTAAGCAGCTTTTTTGCTTCTTTCTTTTGGTCGAGCTTTACGACAGAGCGCTCTGCCTGAAAAGGCTGAAAAGCAGCAGCACCGAGCTCTGTTCCTTTTTGCAGCACAACCTCAAGCTTGTCTGCTTTAATTAGCGCTTGAGCGACTGTCACCTGAAGCGGGAGCTCCCGGTCCACCTCTTCTTTTTCGAGAATAGTTGCTCGGAGAGGTTCTCCTTCGTTCAGTTTCGCTCGATAACAGTTTCCTTCTGCACAAACGATCACTTCATCGCCGCTCTGCATCCGCATAACCGCTCGGATGTGACGGTCACTTTCCTTATCAAAAACGACTGGCTGGTCCTGAACAAGCTTTGCTTCCAAAAAATAGCGCTGCATTAATCGGCCTCCGGCTTCTTTGCCGTAAACGACACCCAGTCTTCCATTTCTGTCGTCTCCAGAATGGAAAAGCCTGCATGGTGCAAGGATTGCTTCACGAGCTCTTTTTTCGCCTGAATGATGCCGGAGGTGATAAACACACCGCCCGGCTGCAGTGCTTTCCAGGCATCCTCTGTCATCGTCGTAATGACTTCGGCAAGAATATTTGCTGCAATTAGGTCATATGTACCTGTGCTTTCAGCAAGAAGATTTGCTTGTCTCACAGATACCGCGTGCTCCACGTGATTATGACGAACATTTTCATCAGCTGCTTTGACAGCCACTTCATCAAGATCAACGGCATCTACTGAGCCAGCCCCGAGCTTTGCAGCGGTAACAGCAAGCACACCAGAACCTGTGCCGACGTCGAGTACTCGTCTGCCCTGCTTGATGTGCTTTTCCAACGCTTGAATGCAAAGAACGGTTGTCGGATGCGTACCTGTACCAAATGCCATACCCGGATCCAGCTCTACAACAATTTCGTTTTTCTGGACGGGCTTATAGTTTTCCCAGCTTGGAGCAATCGTAATAGAAGCCCCTACTTTTACCGGCTTGTAATATTTTTTCCAGGCTGTAGCCCATTCTTCTTCATCCACTTCATTCAGCGTTACAACACCGCTGCCTGTATCGATCCCAAAATCTGTCAGGCGGATGACAGACTGACGGATCTCTTCGACAGCATCTCCCAGAAAGCTGTTCACCGGTAAATAAGCTTTTAACAGGACACCCTGTTCCGGATAGTCGGCTTCAGAGAGCTCAAAAAGCTCTCCGAATACCGGTTTGCGTTCTTTGAAAAAATCGGCTTTGTCTTCGATAACGACGCCGCCCGCTCCCGCTTCGTGCAAAATATGGCTGACCGGTTCTACTGCTTCCTGTGTCGTATGGACGCTGATTTCTGCCCATTTCATAGCTCCATCTCCCTGTAGCGGCATTCCATCAGCCGAAATTTTTGAAAGCGCGCTTCACTTTCGCAAAGAAATTCTCACTTTGTTCATCTGGTGCAATTGTACCGCTTTCCTCGGCAAATTCCCGCAGAAGCTCTCTTTGGCGGTCGCTCAGTTTTTTTGGTGTAATAATTTTCACTTGAATGTGCTGATCTCCCTGTCCTGCACCCCGTACGTTTGGAACGCCTTTGCCACGCAGTCTGAAGTGTGTGCCAGTCTGTGTTCCAGCCGGAACTTTCAGCTTGACCTTCCCTTCAAGGGTCGGCACTTCAATTTCATCACCAAGAGCTGACTGTACGAACGTAATTGGCATTTCACAGAAAATATCATCACCATCACGCTGGAAAAACTCATGTTCCTTTACGTTAAAGACGACATAAAGGTCTCCTGCCGGTCCTCCGTTGATTCCGGGTTCTCCTTGGCCTGCTACGCGAATCTGCTGGCCGGTATCTACACCTGCCGGAATTTTAATGTGAATTTTCTTGCGTTTTTTCACTTTTCCAGCCCCGCCACACGTGCGGCACTTATCTTTAATCTGCTGGCCCGTTCCGCTGCAATTGTCACATACCCGGCGATTAACAACTCGTCCAAACGGCGTATTCTGCTCTACGTTCAGCTGGCCTGCGCCGCCGCACTTTGAACATGTTTCCGGACTCGTTCCCGGCTTTGCTCCCGAACCATCGCACGTCTGGCAAGGCTCTTCACGAGGAATCTCGATATCGGTTTCTTTGCCGAAGACTGCCTCGCGGAATTCCAGCGTCATCGTATACTGCAGATCAGATCCTTGGCGTGGCGCATTTGGATCTCTTCTTCTGCCACCGCCGCCGAAAAACATATCGAAAATGTCGCTGAATCCCCCGAAGTCTCCGCCTCCTGCTCCGCCAAATCCTTGGTTGGGATCAGTATGGCCAAACTGATCGTAGTGCGCACGCTTATTCGAGTCGCTAAGCGTATCGTACGCCTCTTTTACTTCTTTAAACTTTTCTTCTGCATCTGCTTCCTTGTTTACATCGGGGTGATACTGACGTGCCAGCTTTCTGTAAGCTTTTTTTATGTCTGCTTCATCAGCACCCTTGTCCACTCCTAAAACATCATAGAAATCACGCTTGCTCATAGTCTACCACTCCTGATTTTTATCCATAACGAATATGTTATCATCTGGCCTCTGGTCCGTAAAGAAGAGACGGCGTGAAAAAAGTCAAAGACAGGTTCCCCTGACTTTGACTTTTCTCCTGCTGTTACTGATCTTTCTTGTCTTCGTCTACTTCTTCGTATTCTGCATCAACGACATCATCGCTGTCCTGGCCTGCTTCCTGCTCGCCGCCCTGCTCCTGCTGCTGCTGAGCAGCCTGCTCATACAGCTTCGTTGTCAGCTGGGTTACGATTTCCTGCAGTTCGTCTTTTGCTGTACGAATCGCTTCAAGGTCTTCCCCTTCAAGCGCTTGTTTCAGCTTATCTTTTGCAGCTTCCGCTTTTTCTTTTTCAGAAGCTTCTACGTTTTCCCCTAGGTCTGTCAGTGTCTTTTCTGTAGAGAATACGAGCTGATCAGCTTCGTTGCGGAGATCTACTTCTTCACGGCGCTTCTTATCGGCTTCTGCGTTTTCCTCCGCATCCTTCACCATCTGCTCAACTTCTTCATCAGAAAGTCCGGAGCTGGATGTGATGGTGATTGACTGTTCTTTATTCGTGCCGAGATCTTTTGCGTTTACGTTTACAATACCGTTGGCGTCGATATCAAACTTCACTTCGATCTGCGGAACACCGCGTGGTGCCGGCGGGATATCTGTCAGCTGGAAGCGGCCAAGCGTTTTGTTGTCTGCGGCCATCTCCCGCTCACCCTGCAGCACGTGAATATCTACAGAAGGCTGGTTGTCTGCAGCAGTTGAGAATGTTTGAGCTTTTGACGTTGGAATCGTTGTATTGCGCTCAATCAGTTTCGTAAATACGCCGCCCATCGTTTCGATGCCGAGGGAGAGTGGTGTGACGTCAAGCAGTACAACGTCCTTTACATCTCCTGTCAGAACACCGGCCTGGATTGCAGCGCCAAGCGCAACAACTTCATCCGGATTTACGCCTTTATGCGGATCTTTTCCAGTGATCTGTTTAATCGCTTCCTGTACAGCCGGAATCCGTGTAGAGCCGCCTACAAGCACAACCTTATCGATTTCACTTGCAGAGAGGTCCGCATCTTTGAGCGCCTGGCGGGTAGGTCCCATTGTACGCTCCACAAGCTGTGAAGAAAGCTCTTCAAATTTAGCACGGGTAAGCGTCAGTTCAAGGTGCTTTGGTCCGGACTGATCTGCTGTAATAAATGGCAGGCTGATCTGCGTTTGAGACACACCGGAAAGGTCCTTCTTCGCTTTTTCCGCTGCATCTTTCAAACGCTGAAGGGCCATTTTATCCTGACTTAGGTCAATGCCGTTTTCTTTCTTAAACTCGTTTACGAGGTGATCGATGATAACCTGGTCAAAATCGTCCCCGCCAAGCTTATTGTCGCCGGAAGTTGATTTTACCTCAAAGAATCCATCTCCAAGCTCAAGGATCGATACGTCAAACGTTCCACCGCCTAAGTCGTATACAAGAATAGTCTGATCCTCTTCTTTTTCAAGACCGTATGCAAGTGCAGCTGCTGTCGGCTCGTTCACAATTCGCTCTACTTCAAGTCCAGCAATTTTACCGGCATCTTTCGTTGCCTGACGCTGGGAGTCATTAAAGTAAGCAGGGACTGTGATAACAGCTTTGGTTACTTTTTCACCCAGATAAGCTTCTGCGTCCGCTTTCAGCTTCTGAAGCGTAATCGCTGAGATTTCCTGCGGCGTGAATTCTTTCCCTTCAGCCGTTACTTTATAGTCTGTGCCCATGTGACGCTTAATGGACGTAACCGTATCAGGGTTTGTGATCATTTGACGCTTAGCTACTTCCCCGACTTGACGCTCTCCGTCTTTAAAGGAAACTACTGACGGTGTTGTACGGGAACCTTCTGCGTTTGTAATGACCGTTGCCTCGCCGCCTTCCATAACAGCAACGCAGGAGTTTGTTGTACCTAAATCTATTCCGATTACTTTACTCATGTAAATTCCTCCTAAACAGGTTATCTTCTTATGCGTTTACTTTTACCATAGCTGGTCGAATCACTTTATCGTGAAGCATGTAGCCTTTTTGGAGTTCTTCTACGATAATATTTGAATCAAATTCATCTGTTTCCACCTGCATCACGGCTTCGTGCTTATGAGGATCAAATGGTTGTCCCACCGTCTCCATCACTTGGATGTGCTCGGATTGAAGGGCTTCCTCCAGCTGGCGATACACCATCTGCATTCCTTGCAGCAGATTTTTTGCCTCATCAGATTCCGGCTCCATCATCAGTGCACGCTCAAAATTATCAAGCGCCGGAAGCAGGCTGTCTGCCAGTTTCTGAGATTTATATTTCGCCGCCGCCTCTTTTTCCTGCTTCGTACGGCGCCGGAAATTATCATAATCGGCCTGGAGACGAAGCAGCTTATCCTGCATCTCTTCCAGTTCACGACTGTGCTCATCCATTTCAACAGGGGCCTCCTCTTCAGGTGCTGCCTCTGCTTCGTTTGTTTCTGCCTGCTCTGAGGCTTCCGTTTCCTTGCTTTCATCGCGCAGTTCTTCCTTTTCTTCGTTTGACACTGCGTTCACCTCCTTTAGTAAATTGAATGCTTATTCGTTATTGCGGTCGAGCAGCTTGCTCATGTCTTTTGAAAAATGATTAAGCAGGCTGATGACCCTCGGGTATTCCATCCGTGTCGGACCTAATATCCCAAGCGTGCCGATATACTTGCCGCCAAGCGTATAGGTCGCGGTAACAAGACTGAGATCGTCAAACGGTTTAAAGTCGTTCTCTTCTCCGATCCTGATTGTTAAGCCGGTGTTATCCGTGCGAATCTGCCTGGAAATTAACGAATCTTCCTCAAACAAATTTAAAATAGCGCGCACACGCTTAACATCGTGAAACTCAGGCTGGCTCAGAATGTTTGTCTTTCCGCCGTAATAAACCTTTTCCTGCTTTTGCTCGGCAAATACATCGCGCAGGGCGGTATACATTGTTTCATAGCGGTTGACATGCTGCTTAAGCACTGAAGAAATCTCCTGAGAGAGTCTGCTTTGCAGCTGATAGATCGGAACTCCCTGCAGTTTTTCATTAAGGATATTTACGACTTTTTCAACGTCAGCTGCTTCAACAGTTTCAGGAAACTGAACAGTCTGATTTTCAACGTGTCCGGAATCTGTCACGATGATGCATACGGCCTGATCGTTGGAAATCGGGATCATTTGAATTTGCTTCAGCTTTGATTCGAAAACTTCAGGACCTAATACAATTGATGTATAAGAGGTAAGCTGAGACAAAATCTTAGCTGAATGCTGAATAATCTGCTCCGATTCATGAAACTTCACAGCCAGCTGCGAACGGATGTCCTGCATATCTCTCAATGACAGCTGTGCTGGTGAAAGCAGATGATCTACATAGTACCGGTAGCCTTTTTGTGAAGGAATTCTGCCGGCTGAACTGTGCGGTTTCTCTAAAAATCCCATTTCTTCCAAATCCGACATTTCGTTACGTATTGTAGCGGGGCTGAACGACATATCGCTCCGCTTTGAGATCGTACGGGATCCAACAGGCTCTGCATTGGTTACATAATCATCCACAATCGCCTTCAGGATTGACAGCTGGCGTTCCGTCAACATACTGCACCCC
The DNA here is from genome assembly GCF_052061695.1 of Alkalicoccus luteus. Lineage (NCBI taxonomy): Bacteria > Bacillati > Bacillota > Bacilli > Caryophanales > Bacillaceae > Alkalicoccus > Alkalicoccus luteus. Next base: position 190,401 of record NZ_JBPZEY010000006.1, on the reverse strand, counting down.
TCCTGTTAGCACTCTTATAACCCGAGTGCTAAATCTATACTATAAACTATCAGGATGCGTGCCGTTTGTCAACGAGTCTGCCAGATTTCTGTATTACGGAAGTAAAAAAGCTTCAAATACTTCATTGCCCAGCAGTAAGCCTTGTCTAGTCAGCCGAAATTGATCGTTCTCTTTTTGCAGAAGGCCTCGATCCTGAAGCTTACTGACAATTCCAGGGAATGCTTCTTCCACAGTCAGTCCGTACCGGCTCTCAAACCGTTGCCCATTAACTCCTATCCGTTTCCGAAGCCCCATAAACATTTCTTCTTCCATCTGTTCTTTTACCGGAACTTCGTGCGCCTCAAGCCAAGGCTTCTTGCCAGCTTCAACTGCTTTTAGATATTTCGGAAGCGGCCCGTGGTTGCGATGCCGCACACCGTCCACATAGCCATGCGCTCCGGCCCCGATCCCGTAATATCCGTCGTTGTTCCAATACGCTTGATTGTGCAGACTTTCATAGCCTGGTTTCGCAAAATTACTGATTTCATAAGCTTGAAAGCCTTTCTCGTGCAGATACTCATATAACCAATCGTACATTTCAGCTTCGATGTCCTGGCCCGGAAGAGTGAGCTGCCCCTTATTCCACATTTGATAGAAAACCGTTTTAGGTTCAATCTTAAGTGAATAGGCGCTGACGTGTCGGATCGGCAATGAAACCAAGCGCTTCAATGACTGCTTCCACTGCTCCATCGTCTGCCCAGGCAGACCGAACATCATATCGATCGAAATATCAGAAATGCCTGCATCACGTGCCAGCTCGATGCTCGTCTCCACATCTCCTTCTCCATGGTCTCGGTTAATCACCTTCAACAAGCCTGGATCAAACGTCTGGGCGCCAATACTCAGGCGGTTAACCCCGTACCGCCTCATCATGGCAAACGTTGCTCCCGAGGCGCTTCCCGGGTTTACTTCCACCGTAAATTCGGCATCGGGCTTCACAATAAAATAGGTGTGAATCAGTTCCAAAAGCCGTTCAAGCTGTTCGTCTTCAAGCGCGGTCGGCGTTCCTCCTCCGATATAGATGGTGTCAATCGGGGTTTGTGCCTGAGCCATTTTCATTTCATGACCGCAGGCTTCTATATAGTCGGCCACCGGCTGGTTTTTCAGAAAAAACTTATTGAAATCGCAATAGTGACAGATCTGCTCGCAAAATGGCACGTGCACGTATAAAGAAGATGGGTTTTTCATCGTCGCTCATCCTTTCAAGGCAAACAAAAAGGGCAGCGGAGCCGCCCTTTTGCACCAGTCAGTCTTCATCCATGCTGAGAACTGACATAAATGCTTCCTGCGGCACTTCAACACTGCCGACACTTTTCATTCGCTTTTTACCTTCCTTCTGTTTTTCCAGAAGCTTTCGCTTTCGCGAGATGTCCCCGCCGTAACATTTGGCAAGTACGTTTTTTCGCATCGCTTTAATTGTGGAACGGGCAATGATCTTCTGACCGATACTTGCCTGAACCGGAACTTCGAACTGCTGTCTCGGGATCAGCTTTTTAAGCTTTTCTGCTATGATTTTTCCTCGGTCATAAGCAGAATCGCGGTGAACGATAATCGAGAGTGCATCGATTTTTTCAGCATTCAACAGGATGTCCATTTTGACTAGATTTGACTCTTTATAGCCGATCAGCTCGTAATCAAAGGAAGCATATCCTTTTGTACTCGACTTGAGCGTATCAAAAAAGTCATAAACAATCTCAGAAAGCGGAAGCTGATAGATAATGTTCACCCTGTTTTCATCGAGGTATTTCATATCCACGTAGTCTCCCCGCTTCCGCTGGCACAGCTCCATCACAGCTCCAACATAATCGTTTGGCACCATGACCTCCGCTTTAACGTAAGGCTCCCGAATATGATCAATCTGCTGAGCATCCGGCATTTCCGATGGATTATCTATGAGCACCTGCTCCCCATCCGTTTTCGTCACTTCGTAAATAACAGATGGCGCTGTCGTAATCAGGTCAATGTTATACTCACGTTCAATCCGCTCCTGAATAATTTCCATATGAAGCAGACCTAAAAATCCGCAGCGGAACCCAAAACCTAAAGCTTGAGACGTCTCCGCTTCGAACTGAAGCGCTGAATCATTTAGCTCCAGCTTTTCCAGGGCGTCACGCAAATCGTTATAATCGTTTGTATCCACTGGATAGAGCCCGCAGAATACCATTGGATTCAACTTACGGTATCCGGGAAGCGGCTCAGCAGTTGGTCTCGATGCATGAGTAATCGTATCTCCGACCTGGCTGTCTCCAACATTTTTTATTGAAGCGATCATATAGCCAACGTCTCCAACGCTTAGCTCTTCTTTTGAAACCGGTTTAGGAGTAAACACACCGATTTCCTGAACTTCAAATTCCTTTTGACCCTGCATCATTCTGATTTTTTCGCCGGGCTTTACAGATCCTTCAACGATTCGGATATATACAATAACTCCCCGATATGGATCATAAATAGAATCAAATATCATCGCTTTCAGCGGCGCTTCCGGATCTCCATCCGGAGCAGGAACCTTTTCTACAACTGCTTCCAGAATTTCTTCGATCCCGATCCCTGCTTTTGCAGAGGCTGGTATACAGTCCTCTCCCGGAAGACCGATCACATCTTCTACTTCCCCGCGCACCCGTTCCGGATCTGCACTCGGAAGATCAATCTTGTTAATAACCGGAATAATTTCAAGCTCATTATCCAGCGCCAGGTAAACGTTAGCCAGCGTCTGCGCTTCAATGCCCTGGGCTGCATCGACAATCAGCAGTGCCCCCTCGCAAGCGGCCAGACTTCTGGACACCTCATAGGCAAAATCGACGTGTCCTGGTGTGTCGATTAAATGGAAGATGTACTCTTCCCCGTCTGCTGCCGTGTATGTAAGCTGGACAGCGTTTAATTTAATGGTAATTCCGCGCTCTCGTTCCAAGTCCATAGCATCAAGCATCTGATCCTGCATCTCACGCTGAGTCAGTGCACTCGTCTTTTCAAGAATTCTGTCGGCAAGCGTAGATTTGCCGTGGTCGATATGGGCGATAATCGAAAAGTTTCTGATTCTGTCGCGCCGTTTTATTCGGTCTTCGGGCTTCATGATATAATCACTCCTGTATACTGCTTCCGTTCTTAACACCGTTCTTCATTATACCAGCTTCTGGGCAGGCTGTTCAATCGTTGTCACCGTTTATTTCATGCATAGACGCTTCGATAATTCACGACTATTTGTCAGAAGGCTCAGTAAATGACGTCTGTTCGGATTAAGAAAATACGACTGCGCCTCCTTTTTCTTTCCTTGCCTTGGAGAATCCTTTCGCTTTCTCTTCCCAGCGTAGATAAGGAGCTGCACGCTTTTTTATCAGCTGACATCTGTCATGTCTTCGCTTTTCCTGATAGAAAAAGGAGGAAAACAAACATTCTCATTCAGCAGCTTTGTTAAATAAGCGGATCTCACGAAAACCGTTGGACGCCAGCAGGAAAACGGAGGCGCTTGTCCACAGTAAGCCTGCCGAGCTGCCAAGATATCTTCTTCTGTCATTCATCTTGGTACGTTCCTGAAGCTTTTAAGCAAACGATCCTTCTTCTCATGACAGGCACTTACCCTTGACACAAAATCATATTGCTTTTTAAACGCCGGTTTGATAAAATCTCTATTGTTGCAGAGACAGACCGGCGTACTGATAAACATGCCGTCTGGAACCGCCGTATCCTATAGGAGGTGAACGAATTGGCTAATATTAAATCCGCTAAAAAGCGTGTACAGGTTAACGAACTTGCCCGTCAGCGCAACTATGCTTTTAAATCCGACCTTCGTACTGCTGTAAAGGCATTCTATGCAAAAGCAGAAGAGAAGGATGTTGAGCTTGCAAAAGAATATTTTGTAAAGGCAACAAGCAAGATTGATAAAGCTGTCAACAAAGGTCTTTATCACCGCAATGCTGCAAACCGCCGTAAGGCACGTCTTCAAAAGCGTCTTGACGAAGTAACAGCATAAAAAGATTCCCGGAAGTCATCGTGACTTGCCGGGATTTTTTTATGCGTTCTCTTATGTGAGGCGCCGGTCTTCGGGCACAGAACGCCCAAGCAAATAAAGTTCTACACCTAGAACGTCCTCCACTGCTCCGGACTTTATACGGAAGTCGAGCTCAGCCAGGGCATCAATCTGGTCCAGCAGGACATCGGAACTGAAGTTGCGCACTTGCTTTCCGGCCAGCTTTACCGCAAAAGGATGCAGCTTCAATCTGGAAGCGATCATCTTCTCCCCGTACCCCTGCTGCATCAGTTGTTTAACCTGGTACAGGATCCGGAACTGCCGGACCATCAGAGAAGCGATCTTAATTGGCGCTTCTTTCTGCTTAATCAAATCTCTGTAAATCCGGATCGCTTTTGCAGTCCGTTTTTGTACAACGTGATCGACGAGCGCAAAGATATCGTGCTCCAACGATCGTGCTGTCAGCGCCTCTACCTGTGCGGCTGTGATCGAGCCATCATCTGAATGTACGGAAAGCTTATTCAATTCAGAAGTAAGCATCAGCAGGTTATCGCCGGTAAGCGAAAGCAGCTTCTCCTTTGCCGTATCATCGATAACCGCACCGAGAGTTTTCGCCCTCGTATCAAGCCAGCTCCTCAGTTCTTTGTCAGTGAGCGGCGCCGCTTCCATAACTGCGGCATGCTTTCGAAGCTGCTTCACTGCTTTTTTGCGCTCATCCAGTTTTTCGTAAGGAGCCTGTATGATGAAAATAGTTTCTTCCGGCTTCCGCTCGGCATAATCAGCCAGCTGCTGCAGATCGTGCTCTATTTTTTCTTTCGGCTTTTGACCGGTTAAAAAATAAGGGTGCTGAATAATGACAACTTTTGTGCCCCCCATAAATGGGAACGTATATGCTTCTTCAATAGCAGTCTCGACAGGAGTTTCTCTCATATCAAAGCGCATGAGCTTCATGTCACGTTCGTCCGGATCGAGCACCCGGCTGATAATTGCCTGAACAATGTCTTCAATCAAATACGTTTCTGACCCGTAGCAGAGATAAAGACTGTGTATTTCTCCTTTTTTTATTTGCTTCCACGTTTCTATGTAAGACATCGCTCTGCTCCTTTCCTTACCTGCTCCCTATCCTAACCTATGCCGGTATGAAACTCAATACAGCCTCTTTTGCCGAACGCAGCAATGCATCAACAAGCTTTTGAAGACGTTCGTATTGCATGGTAAAACGGAATACCCTTGTTGTTCGTAATCTGCTACGTTTCTACCGGCTGCTAAGCATTGACACTTGCTCAGCGGCCGGCCCTGTCTTTTTTGCATGAACCGTGCACGGAGAGTAATCCGTGATAGATTTTTTCTGTAAAATAATTTATACTTTTTATGACAGGAGGGATAGATATGAACGAGTTCGAAAAAGATGTCCAGTCGAATCGGAATGACGCGATCGACAGTGCTATTGGATTCATTGCTTCGTTTGTCTTCTTTATGGGGATATTCTCGATCGGGCATATCGTCGATCTCTTTTTCTAAACCGTTCTATCAGGAGCGGCTCTTAGAAACTGCAGGCGATCAGCTTGGGCTTCCGCATACGGAAGCCTTTTTTTATGTTGGACGGCAGGCTATCTTCGACTTTTCTTTCCATCACGTGGCGCCTGCCAGGCTCAATTTCTATTGCGTTTCCGTGAGAAAAGGGTCGGTCACATACCCTTGCTCGGTCACGATCACACGAATACTGCCGTGCTCATCCGTTCTAAATATGTCTGTATCGATCGTACGGAAGCGACCAAGTACGTCGGCATGAGGGTGGCCGTGCCTATTTCCTCGTCCAACTTGTATGATGGTTGTATCCGGCTGTACAGCATGAAGAAATGCCTCATCTGATGAAGTAGCACTGCCATGATGAGCCGCCTTTAAAATATTTACGTGCCTTAATTCCCCTCGCTCAAGCAGCTCGCGTTCTGCCTCTTCCTCTATATCCCCCGTAAACAAAAACGTCGTATCATAGATCCCGGCCTCGATTACAATCGAGCGATCGTTTTCAGTAGCAGCTTCCGGTCTCGACGGATGCAGGACCCGAAAAACATGGTTCTCCTTTTCCCATGTCATCCCCGCCGAAATTAATTGTATTTCAGCCCCGTGCTGGTGTAGACATGCAAGCTCTTCTGAAATACCTTCTTCCAATGTTGTATGAATCGGATAATAGACGAGACGGACAGGTATTTCTTCTGCTATGCGGCAGGCCTCACCGTAATGGTCGAAGTGACCGTGCGTGATAATCAACTTGTCCAGTGATTTCACCCCTTCTCCCCGCAGATAGGGGAGTATGGTACGAACAGCAGGGCCTCTCTTTTTGCGCTCAGCTCCTTCATCTGTAAACGTCAACTCTCCTCCGGTATCGATAAGGTAGCTCTCTTGTTCAGCCTGCATCCGGATCAGCACTGCGTCTCCCTGTCCTACATCCAGAAAGGTGACGATCGTTTCCTCCTGTTTGATCGTGAAGATAATGACCCCTGCTACAGCAGCTGAAACCACTGCTGCTGTTTTCCTTTTCCCTATTGTCAGCAGCGTAAGGAGTCCTGCGCTGACTAGAGTCCCGGCGGTCAGCACTGCAGGCGTCAGCGCTCCTGTCACAAGCATATGTCCCTCCAGCATGTCCAGCAGCTTCAGTGCCCTTAAGGCCGGGATCAGCAATACGTCCATAAAAGCAGTGACAGCATAATCGAATCCGACTGTGATTCCTGCCGCAGCTGCAAAGGAGAGCGGCAGCAGAAACAGCGCTGTCAGCGGTATAAAGAATGCATTAGCAGCTAAAGACAAGAGCGACAGCTCAAAAAAATGATACAAAACTGCCGAAGCTGAGATAAGCTGCGCTGTCAACGTCAGCTTCCACCAGACACCGCCGTTAGCAAGAAAAGGTCTGGATAGCAGAATGGCAAAGCTTGTCAAGAAGGAAAGCTGAAATCCGATGTGAAACAAAATGTAAGGGTTCCAAATCAGCATCGCTGTACCGACGATCGCACATAATTCAACGAGCGGCAGACGCTTCATGCAAGCCGCTAATACAATTGCAGCTGCTGCAGTTGACGAAGCCCGAAGAACCGACGGGGCTCCGCCGGCCGCAATCGCATATACCGGCAGAAAAATCAGCAGAATCAAGAGCGAGGTTCTTCTCGACAACCCCGCTCTCAGGAGCATCATCCAAACAACTCCGGAAACCAAGCCGACATGCATACCGGAAACAGCGAGCAAATGAATGACTCCCATCCGCTGAAAGAGATGGAGCTGTTCTTCAGGTATAAAAGACCTGTCACCGAAAACGAGTGCTGCCGCCAGCGGTCCTGATTCTGCACCGCTTGTTCCTAACGCTGTGATAGCAGTATCCCTTCTGTTCCAGTAGTCCGGCACACCCTCTGCACATTCCGCCTCCTTTTCGTACAGAATCGCACTGATCCGATTTTTTTTGATCATATCAGTCCGATCAGCTTGATGCCAAGAGGTAAGCTGTTCATCGTTGAACACAAAACCGGAAACCGAACACCATCCGTATCCAGTTTGTTCGCCGTAAACTCGAACCACTCCATAGGCAGGTGTTCTGAGGTGATAATAGTTTCCGTGTACTCCCGAGTCGACAATACTTCGCTGTCCTTCAAGCTCGACATCAAAACCGGCCGGAAGCTCTTCATAAGCTGGCTCCAGTGCAAGAATCAGGACAGCTGCAGCTGCGCCGCTCACCGCCGCAGCCGGCTTAATCCAGACGGCTGCAGCAAACAAGGCTGCTGCCGGAACAGCAAGCTTTGGATCTACTCCTGCTGCAACTCCGGCAGCTAATCCCAGAAAAAAACTAAAAAACGGATACAAAACAGTCTCCCTCTCTCCGGCTGACCGCTTTGTATCCGTCATGATCGTTTGCCGGCCCCTTAAATCTGAGTAAAAAGAGCGTCGGCTTTGCTTCTCATCTCTTCCAGTTCTGCTTTAGAGGCCCCGGACCTTTCTAACTTCTCCAAAAGCTCAGCAGTAAATGCCAGCTTTTCCGTGTAACGGCGATCTAAGATCATTTCTTCCAGCTCCACCTGCTGAGTGCTTACATCAGCTTCCTCAAACAGCTGAGCTGCAAACGGATGATTTTTGTAATCTGCTGCATAATAGAGCCGTTTAATGCCCGCTTGAATCAGTGCCTTACAGCAGTTCAGACATGGAAAATGGGTCACGTAAATATCTGATCCCTCTGTCGCAACACCGAACTTCGCACATTGAATAATTGCATTTACTTCAGCATGAACGGTTCTTACACAGTGGTTGTCCACGACATAGCAGCCATCCTCCGAACAATGGCTTCCACCGGATATAGAACCGTTATACCCTCCGGCAATAATCCTGTTATCCCTTACGATCGTAGCGCCGACCATCAGTCTTGTACATGTGCTTCTCAGCGCCAGCAGGTGACTTTGAGCCATAAAATACTGATGCCATGATATTCGCTCCATCTTCAGCTCCCCTTTATGTACCAATGACGTCATTGTAGCCGGACGTCAATGAAGCGTCAATAGCGGAGCAATAGACTCCAGTGTTTTTTCTCCGATTCCGGGGACTTGCGTTAATTGGTCCAGCGAGGCGAACGATCCGTGCTCTTCCCTGTATTGAATGATTGCTTCTGATTTCGCAGGGCCGATTCCAGGCAGCGTCTGAAGCATGTTTGCATCAGCCTGATTCAGACTTACAGTCCCGCCGGACGCTTCAGCCGCTGGATCGGCAGGCGCCTGTTCACTCATGCTCTCATCCAGCTGAGACGGCACGTGAATGCTCATCTCATCCATCAAAACAGCTGCAAGGTTCACTGCGAGCAGGTCTGCCTGCTCCGTATGACCGCCAGCAATCTCGACTGCATCTACGGTCCGGCTGCCGTACGGCAGCGTATAGACTCCCGGAGATACGACTTCCCCTTTAATTTCGATCACGACCGGTCCGTCTTCAGGAGCTGGCTCTGAGGCGGATTCCGTTTGCTCTTCATTATCTGCGGATTGAACACTACTCTCCGGACCCGCATCAGTCTGAAGCAGAAAAACAGCTGCCAGAAGCGCAGCACAAACTGCCGCAGCTTTGATCAGAAGCGGTCGTTCCAGTTCTTTCAGCCGATCTATCATTGACATTCCTCCTTTTTAAGCACAAAAAAGCCGACTGGTCTGCTGACAGTCGGCTGCTCATGTTAGCTGCTTATCTCCGTAAGTGGAGAATAAAAGGCGGAATCACATTGCATTCTATTGCTTATCTTATCACAGGTCGCAAAAATCGGCGACTATTTTTTGACAGCGGCAATAAAACAGCGGTCGTCCTCCGCTTCTAGCGGACGGCTGCCGAAATCCGCCGATAGCTGCACCTGATCAAATCCGGCTTCCTCCAGCCACTGTTTATACACCTCTGGAGAGTACGTACGCTGATAGAGCTCTTCATCCATTCTTTCATAAAAACCTGACTGCGTGCGCACGAAAAACGTAAGCAGATGTGTCACGCTGAGCGGTTCATCAGACGGCTCACAAAACCAGAGATACGAAATTGATTCACTGTTTTCGCCGTACAGCTGATTATCAAAAACGTGCTCCATTTTATAAGGCGTATGCACGTCAAACAAAAAGACACCGTTTTGCTTCAAAGCACGATGCACAGAAGCAAACGTCTGCTTCACATCCTCATCATGCTTCAGATAGTTCAATCCGTCACAATAAAGCGTGACAGCATCCAGCTCTGAAAATCCGTCCACAGTTCGCATGTCCTGTTTAAAGAAGCTCGTACTCTTCCCTTCATTCCTGCCTTTACGCTCTGCTGCTGCGAGCATTTCATCTGAAATGTCTGCACCGGAAACTTGATAGCCGGCTTCTTCAAGCATCAGGGTAAAGGTTCCGGTTCCGCAAGCGAGATCAAGAACCGCTCCCTCACTTTTAATACGTAGCACCGTGTAATTCATCCAATCTTCGTAGGGGGCATCTTCCATCAGTACATCATAAAGCCCCGCAAAATGAGTGTCGCTCATCAGCATCCCTCCATTATAAACGCATGCAGCTTCAGCTGATACCGTTTAAACGAGTATTCAAGGTGCTTCTCGCTATCCGAGCAGCTTTTCGATATCAACGGACGGTGCATCTCCCCAAAGCTTTTCAAGCTGATAGTAATCACGGTCCTCCTTATGGAAAACGTGGACAACAATATCGCCAAGATCGATCAGGACCCAGCGTGCTTCCTTCATACCCTCGATCCGTTTCACATCGAAGCCTGCTTCTTCAGCCTTACTTTTAATTTCGCGTGCAATCGCTTCGACCTGAGTCTCAGAATTTCCGTGGCAAATAATAAAGTAATCTGCGATAGTGGAAACTCCGCTCATGTTAAGTGATCGAATCAATTGTGCATTTTTTTCATCTGCTGCTTTGACAGCTACATCCAGCAGCTGGTTATCAGTCGTCATGCTTTATCACTCCTTCAGTCCGCTTCGCGGACGTCCTGTTTTCATTATACCTTTTTGTTGACGTGTTTACCGTATGCCCGCCTTTACCTCTCCGACAGCTGCATAGCGGCAAATTCGTTGTACGCTTCAAACGTGTGCGGAAAGATCGGCAGCCTTCGTCCTGACAAAAAACGGATCGTTTCAGCACAGGCTTCCAAACATCCTGCCTCCAGACTGTGCCGGGAGGCTTCGCGTGCTTTCTCAGCACCCGGGAAGGTACGTCCAGGTTCAATATAATCAGCCAAAAATACTATTTTCTCTTCAAGAGACATGCCTGCTCTTCCTGTCGTGTGAGAGGCAATCGCCTGGAGGATAACGGAAGAACGGATGTTTAATTCTTTTTCCACGAGCAGGGCCCCCGCAAACGCATGCAGAATTTCTGTTCCATAGCCTTCGATATCGTACGCAAACATGCCGGAACGGTTGATCTCCTGCAGCATTTCTTCCGGATCCCTGTACTTTGCATAATCGTGAAGCACAGCAGCCATCTGAACAGCATCAGCATCACCGCCGTATTTCGATGCAAGCTCCCCAGCCGTTTCGGCAACCCGCATCGTATGCTCAAATCTGCGAAGTGGCAGTGCTTCTTCCACTGCGTTCACCGCTTCAGTCAGCTTCATAAAGACCGTGCTCCTTTATTACCGAATCAACACCTTCAGGAACTAAAAACGCGTTCCAGCTGCCTTCTTTTCTTTTTCTGCGAATCGATGTAGAGGAAATCGTCATCTCCACGCCTTCGATAAAGGATAAATCAGAGAATTCATCCAGTCTTACTTCCGGAGCGGGACCTCCGGGCCGGTTCATCACGATAAATCCGAGGCGTTTCTGAAGCTTCTGGAAATCATTCCACTTATGAAATCCAGCTAATGAGTCTCCGCCCATGATAAAAGAAAATTTATCTTCCGGATGTTCAGACAGTAAACGGGAAACCGTTTCAGACGTATAAGACGGCCCTTCCCTCTCCATTTCTTTGAGACAGAGCCGGTAGGCACCGGACAGCTGCACGACTGATTTCACCATTTCGATACGGAACTGTTCCGGCGTATTTGTCATTTCTTTGTGGGGAGGAATCCGATTTGGCATCCACCAAATTTCATCGAGATGAAATTGAATCCTGGCCTCCTCAGCCATAATGACGTGGCCAATGTGCGGAGGATCAAACGTACCTCCGAGAATGCCGATGTGCTTCATCCAATGTCAGCTCCTTATTCGGGCAGCGTAATCTGCTTGGATTCTTTGGATTCTTTATATAAAATGATCGTGTTCCCAATGATTTGTACGATATCCGCTCCAGCACCTTCCGCAATCTGGCGTGCAGTATCTTCTTTATCTTCCGCATTATTTTGCAAAATGTTAAGTTTAATTAACTCTCTCGCTTCAAGCGCCTCTTCCGTCTGTTTGACCAGGTTGGCACTCACACCGCCTTTTCCAACTTGAAATACCGGCTTTAAATGGTGCGCTTCTTTACGTAAAAAGCGCTTCTGCTTCCCTGTAAGCATGGTTAGTTTCCTCCTTTCAATTTAGACATGACTGCACGGAGCATCGCTTCGCGCGGGGCTTCCATTCCGGTCCAGCGCTCAAAAGCCAGTGCTCCCTGCTCAATAAACATACCTGTGCCATTTACAACAGTAGAACCCTGCTTTGCTGCCGCCTTTAAAAAGGCCGTTTCAAGCGGCGTGTAGATCATGTCGCTTACGACGGTATTTCGGGAAAGCTTATCAAGCGGCAGAGCCATACTTGCAAGATCCGGAGTCATGCCGATCGATGTTGAATTAATGATCACGTCAAATGATGTCAGCTGAGCCTGTGCTTCCTGCATAGAGCAAACCTTCACCTTATTTCCGCACGCTTGAGCAAGAGAGGCTGCGCGTTCGACCGTGCGATTGGCAATTGTAATCTCTGCTCCTCTGTCATAAAGGGTCATTGCAGCCGCTCTGGCTGCTCCTCCTGCTCCGATGATCAGGATCCGGCACGAATCAAGTTTGCGTCGCAAATTCGGTTCGAGTGAGCGGACATATCCTTCTCCGTCCGTGTTACAGCCAATCAGTCGGTCGCCCTTACGAGCAATCGTGTTCACGGCACCGATTCGCTTTGCAGTTGGATCAAGTTCATCCAGATAGGCGATGACTGCTTCTTTATGAGGAATAGTCACATTAATCCCCGTCATTCCAAGACCTCGAACGCCGCGTATCGCATTTTCGAGCTGTTCCGGCGGCGTATGAAAAGGCAGATAGGCCGCCTCTATTCCCGCTTCCTTATAAGCAGCTTCGTGCATGACAGGCGACAGTGAATGGCTGATCGGATCGCCGATTACACCGAAAATCTTCATGGAATGATGACCTCCTAATAAATCGATTCTCTTATAGATGCTTGTACGCCTTCCGGAACATGCAGCATCACCTCTGCTCCAGGTGCGTGAACGGTAATCCAGCCTAATCCGGAGATCACAAGGTCCGTTTTTTCTGCAGGCAGCTTCCATGATGATTTCTTAAATTCGGGAAAATTGCTGCTGTCGCCAGATGGTGGTGCAAGCATATCTCCCGCATGTTTCTCATAAAGCCGATCAGCATTTTCCAGCTTCGTACGGTGTACGTGCAGGTCGTTGGACATATTAACGACAAACGATCCCGGCTCGCCCTTCAGAAAATCCATGCGCGCCAATCCGCCGAAAAAGAGCGTCTGACCAGGATTCAACTGATGGATCAGCTGCTTGATTTCTTTTTTAGGCGAAATCGTCTTTAAATCATCTTTGTTTAAAAGATGAGCAATCTGATGACGATTAATGATGCCCGGCGTATCATAAAGCGTGCTTGTTTCATCAAGTGGAATATCAATTCTGTCCAGCGTCGTGCCGGGAATATTTGACGTAGTGATGTCGACGGTATTTTCATCATTTGAGAACCTGCGGATCAGCTGGTTGATAAACGACGACTTGCCTGTGTTGGTTGCACCAACGACATACACGTCTTTTCCCTTTCGAAGCTTGTCGATCCACGCTGCCGTTTCTTCCACACCATCTCCGGTCTGAGCACTCATCAACAGCGTTTCTGCAGGTTTAAGGCCAAATTCCTTCGCCTGTCGCTTCATCCAGTTAATGACTTTCGACTTTCGTACTGATTTAGGCAGCAAGTCGGACTTATTACCGACAAGGAGTACGTCATTACTGCCGGAAAATCGTTGGATTCCGTCCAGCCAGCTCCCGCTGAAATCAAAAATGTCGACAATTTTTACAATCAGCGCCTCTCGTGACGACAGTTCATTTAAAATCTTTAAAAAGTCGTCATCTGTAAGGTGCACATCCTGCACTTCATTATAATGCTTCAAGCGAAAGCAGCGTCTGCAAATCACTGTTTCCTTTTGAAGTGCCTGCGGCGGAGCATAGCCTGCCCGGCTGCTGTCCTCGGTCTGCAGTTCAATTCCGCAGCCTGCACATGTTACTCCCGATCCCATTCTATCAATCCCTTCTTCTTCATCGCCCGGAACACGCGCCGTTCTACCTGACGATTAAACTTCGTCAAAATTCCATCTGTTTGTGCGACTGGAACGACAAGTATCGTTCTGAAGCCGGCACGGTTGCCCCCAAGGATGTCTGTCAGCAGCTGATCGCCGATAACAACTGTTTCTTCATGCTTTAACTTCATCAATTTACAGGCAGCACGGAAAGCACGGCTGAACGGTTTTTTGGCGCTGTGAATAAACGTCAGGCCGTGCGGTGCCGCGAATGTATGAACTCGTTTCTCATTATTATTAGATACAATAACGACTTCAAACCCTTCGTTGCGAAGCATTTCAAGCCAGTTCAGCAATTCGTCCGTAGCCTCTTTGCGGTCCCACTCTACGAGCGTGTTGTCAAGATCCGTTATGATTCCGCGGATCCCCAGTTTCTTTAAATTAGCTGTATCAATATCGTAAACAGACTGTACATATTCATTCGGGATGAATTTTTTTAACAAACCGTTTCCCCCTCCTGCACGATGGCTGGCGCGATTTTCAGGCTTCAACTAGGATACACTATTTTTCATATACCGTAAATGCTGCCTCTGTTAAACACCATGCTTCGGATAAGAGACAGCTTTGCCTGCTACATTTTTCCAGAAATATGAAAATACTAGTCTGCAACCGGGATGACACGTGCGGTTTCAAAAAAAAAATTTGCGTCAATTCCTACATATTACTATCACTTTCCCCACCCATAAAGGTAGACTTGAATTAATGCAACAAAATATATTTTATATTATAATCGTTAAGGATTGTGAGCTGGTATACACATTTTGGCATGAATATTATTTTTATAAGGGAGGTACCTCACTTGTCATTGTTACATTTCGTTGTACTTGCGCCATTTGTTATGGCAATCTTTCTGCCATTTCTTTATTACAAATTCCGCAGTATACACACAGGATGGTTCCTTCTGCCGCTGCCGCTGATCTTATTTATTTACGTGGCTACATACATTCCCTTTGGAGGCGGGGGGATGGAGGCAGTCGAGCATACCGTTCAGTGGGTTCCCTCTCTAGGGATTAATTTCACTGTATATTTAGACGGACTGAGCATGCTGTTTGCGCTGCTGATCACCGGGATCGGTACGCTTGTCGTGCTCTATTCTATTTTCTACATCACTAACAAGCCTGATGAGCCGTTAAACAATTTTTACGTTTATCTGCTTATGTTTATGGGTGCGATGCTCGGTGTCGTTCTATCGGACAACCTGATTGTCCTCTACGTATTCTGGGAGCTTACAAGCCTTTCTTCTTCCTTATTAATTGCCTACTGGTTTCATAAGGAGAAATCACGCTACGGTGCCCAGAAGTCGATGCTGATTACGGTTAGCGGCGGTTTCGCGATGCTTGCCGGCTTTGCCCTTCTTTATATCATTGCAGGAAACACCTTCAGCATTCAGGAAATCATCAGTCAGGCTGATGCAATCGTACAGGATCCGCTTATCCTTCCTGCGATGCTGCTTATCCTGCTGGGGGCCTTCACGAAATCGGCTCAATTTCCGTTCCACATCTGGCTTCCTGATGCGATGGAAGCACCAACACCAGTAAGTGCCTATCTTCACTCTGCAACAATGGTTAAGGCAGGGATTTACCTGGTGGCCAGGCTCACACCGGTATTCGGTCTGACGGCTGAATGGTTCTGGATATTAGTTATCTTCGGACTGACAACACTTTTATGGGGTTCTATTTCAGCGGTTCGCCAAACCGATTTGAAGGGAATACTCGCCTTTTCAACTGTCAGTCAGCTCGGCTTGATCATGTCGCTGCTCGGTATGGGAGCTGCGGCGCTGCACTACGACTTCATTGAAACGGAGACGATGTATTACACAGCGACGATGGCTGCTGTTTTTCATCTGATTAACCATGCTACCTTTAAAGGTGCCCTCTTTATGGCAGTCGGTATCATTGACCATGAGACCGGCACGAGAGATGTTAAACGACTGGGCGGACTGATGGCTATTATGCCGATTACCTTTACAGTCTCTCTGGTCGGGTTAGCAGCGATGGCTGGCCTTCCGCCTTTTAACGGCTTTCTAAGCAAGGAGATGTTCTTTACAGCCACGTTGAACGTTGCTTCACTCGATATTTTTAATCTGGAAACACTCGGAGTCTTTATACCGATCATTGCCTGGATTGCCAGCGTGTTCACCTTTGTATACAGCATGATGATGTTTACCAGAACGTTCACAGGTGAATTTAAGCCGGAAAATTATGAAAAAGAAGTACATGAAGCTCCGGCGGGACTGCTTATTTCCCCGATCATTTTAGGCTCTCTTGTTATTTTGTTCGGCCTGTTCCCTAACCTGCTCGGCTACACGCTGATTGAGCCGGCTATGCAGGCAATACTGCCAGGCATCACGCCAGTTGGCGAACAGTTCTACGTGAATATTTACCACTGGCACGGTATAAATACTGAGCTGCTGATGACCGTAGCTGTCGTTTTATTCGGTCTTGCGATTGCATTGAATTTGAAAAAGTGGCAGGAAGCTGCTTTCTTCCAGCGAGAGCGCGATCCGCTCAACCGTGCCTATGATTTCGGATTGGACCAGCTCGTGGTGCAGTCCCAGAATGTAACGAATGCGCACATGACAGGCCGTCTGCGTGATTACATGCTTTATATGGCAGTTTTTATAGTCGGTCTTGGGTTGTTTACGTTTTTCCGCTATAACTCACTCGATATCAATCTGGAAGGTCAGGGAGGTATTCCGGGCTACGCAATTCTCGTAATCGGAAGCCTGCTTGCTGCGACACTGGTGCTTCCGTTCGTTCACAAACGGATTACTAATCTCGTTCTTCTCGGGGTGATCGGGTTTTTAGTAGCACTGCTGTTTGTGATCTTCCGTGCTCCCGACCTGGCACTTACGCAGCTGCTGGTTGAGACCGTGATGGTCGTGCTGTTCCTGCTTGTGTTCCGGCATATGCCGGAAATCACAAAAGAGAAAAAAGCGCCTCTTACTACGGCTTTTAAAGCGGCTGTTTCCGGTGCTGTCGGCGTGTTTGTCATTTTGACCGGCTTGTCTGTACACGCACTCCGGGCCGAAAGTGACATTACGCCAATATCAGATTTCTTTATTGAAAACTCTGTTCCACTGGCCGGCGGATATAACATGGTAAACGTCATCCTGGTTGATTTCCGCGGTCTTGATACACTGCTTGAAGTTCTCGTGCTGGGGGTTGCTGCCCTGGGAATTGTCACGTTGATTAAGCATCGCTTGAAAGGGGATGAAGACGTATGAAAACGAACTTCTTGATGCTCCATACGATCACTCGAATCGTCTCCTTTATTGTCCTTTCTTTTTCTGTCTATTTGTTCTTCGCCGGGCATAATGCCCCCGGCGGAGGATTTATCGGCGGTTTGATGATGGCTGGTGCCTTGATCTTGCTGTATGTAACATTTGACGTTGAGCGTATCAACAAGGTGCTCCCTTTTGACTACACTGCCATCATTGCCATTGGTCTTCTTCTCGCGATCCTTACAGGACTGAACAGTTACTTGTTTGGGGATCCGTTTTTAACGCAGTACTTTGAGTATTATCAGATTCCGTTTGTCGGAGAAGTAGAGCTGACAACCGCACTTCCTTTTGACCTCGGAATTCTGCTCGTCGTTGTAGCAGTTGCCCTGTTAACGATTATTTCGATTGCAGAGGATGTTTCGTAATGGAAATACTAATGATCTTTACATCTGGAATAATCATCGCCGTCGCTACGTATCTGTTTATGACTCGCAGCCTTCTGCGAGTTGCGTTTGGGGTTGTCATGCTGTCACACGGAGTTCATTTGCTCATTCTGACTTTGTCAGGATTGGAAACCGGGGCTCCGCCGCTGCTCACTGAAAATGCCGAAGCCTACACCGATCCGCTTCCTCAGGCGGTTATCCTGACAGCGATCGTTATCAGCTTCGGAGTGACAGCATTTTTGCTCGTACTCGCCTATCGTACGTATAAAGAGCACGGCACAGAGGATTTAGAAGAATTGAGAGGTAATGCCGATGAATAATATCGTCCTGCTCCCGGTTCTTATTCCATTTATTGCCGGAGCCGTACTCATTTTGTTTCGCAACTTTCCAAAACTCCAGCGTATATCCAGTGCGGCTGTCATGCTCATTATGCTGGCAGCATCTGTGCTGCTTGTCTATTCTGTTTATCAGGACGGCATTCTTACTGTAGAGCTTGGAAACTGGCCCGCCCCGTTCGGGATTGTGCTGGTCGGTGACTTGTTTGCTTCACTGATGGTGCTGTTGAGCAGCATCACTGGGGTTACCTGCTTGTTTTTTGCCTTTCAGACAATCGCAAAAGAACGGGAAAAATACTTCTTTTATCCGTTTTACTTCTTTTTGCTGACTGGTGTTAACGGGTCCTTTTTAACAGGAGACTTGTTTAACTTGTTCGTCTTTTTTGAGGTGATGCTGATCTCCTCTTTTATCTTAATTGTTACAGGGGGAACAAAATTTCAGCTGCGCGAATCATACAAATATGTGGTTATCAATATTTTTGCCTCTATGATGTTTCTCGCCGCGCTTGCCTACATTTACGGACTGACGGGTACCCTTAACCTGGCACACATTGCCCAGCAGATCGAGGAAATCGGTCAGACCGGCGTAGTCAATACGGCTGCTATCATGCTGTTAATCGTTTTCGGGATAAAAGGGGCTTTATTTCCCCTCTACTTCTGGCTTCCGCAGTCATACTACGGGCCACCAGCCGCGATCGCAGCATTGTTTGGCGGCTTGCTGACCAAAGTCGGGGTCTATGCGATTTTCAGAACCTTTACGCTTATATTCGTGCACGATATATCGTTTACTCACACGGTTCTGCTCGTGCTTGCAGCGCTTACGATGGTGCTCGGGGTTCTTGCCGCAGTCGCCCAGTTTAATTTTAAAATGATTTTGACGTATCATATTATCAGTCAGATCGGTTATATGATCATGGGGCTTGCGATTTTCACTCCCCTCGCTGTAGCGGGTGCTATTTACCACATCGCTCACAATGTGGTCGTCAAGTCAGCGCTCTTTCTGTTTGCAGGGGCTACACAGAAAATTACAGGCACGAATAATTTGAAAGAAATGAGCGGTTTGCTGAAAACCCATCCGGCGCTCGCCTGGTTATTTTTCATTGCCGCTGTTTCTATTGCCGGCATTCCTCCGCTTAGCGGATTTTTCAGTAAGTTCGCACTCGTCTTATCAGGTCTGGAAGCTGAAATGTATGTGATTGTCGCCGTCGCTCTGATAGTTGGTGTCTTTACTCTCTTCTCCATGATGAAGATATTCATTTATGTGTTTTGGGGGTCACCGTCTCTTCAGCGGTCGGATTACAGCCACATTAAACTGGCGCCGCTGCTGATGCCAATCGTACCGTTTATCGTCCTGACGATTGCAATGGGACTTTTTGCAGAACCGGTGTTCACGTTCATACAGCTGACGGCCGACCAGATCCTCGATCCGTCAATTTACATTGACGCCGTACTGGGGGAATAGATTATGCAATTTCAAATTTTATTAAACATTGTCATTGCGCTTATCTGGATGCTGCTTCAAAACTCGTTCACGTTTGTGCATTTCGTATTCGGGTACATTGTAGGCCTTGGAATGCTCTTCTTTTTGAGACGCTTCCTCCGCTTTGATTTTTATTTCAGAAGAGTATATGCGTTTATGAAGCTGCTTCTTCTGTTTGCCTATAAATTGGTAGAAGCGAACTGGGACTTGGTAAAAATCATTCTCAGACCAAAAATGGACATCACTCCGGGAATTATAGCCGTACCGACGGTCCTTAAAACCGATTGGGAAAAAACACTTCTAGCAAACTTAATTTCTTTAACTCCCGGTACGCTTACGATGGACTTTTCCGAGGATGGCAATACGCTTTTCATACATGCCATTAACGTTCCGGATAAAGAGCAGGCCATTCGGGAAATTCACGAATCATTTGAAAAAGCGATTCTGGAGGTGACGCAGTAATGATTTTGATCACCGCACAGATTACGCTCGTTCTGCTTGCTGTTTCTATCATTCTTTGTGTCGTTCGTCTTGTTAAAGGACCTTCGATGGCAGACAGAGTAGTCGCACTTGATACGATTGGGCTGAACTTAATCGGCTTTATCGGACTGGTCATGATGGTACAGCAAACTATTCTTTATGCAGAGGCCCTCCTGATCATCGCTATTCTTGCCTTTATCAGCACAGTTTCCTTTGCTAAATTCCTGGAAGGAGGGGTTGTCGTTGATCGTGATGGAAGTTCTCGTTAGTCTCCTCCTCATTACAGGCGGTCTGCTGAGCTTTCTGGGGTCGATTGGAATCCTTCGCTTCCCGGATGTTTACGGACGGCTGCACGCTGCGACGAAAAGCGCCACCCTTGGCGTTATTGGTATTTTAACCGGCACCTTTCTTTACTTTTTGGTGATGCACGATATTTTTGTCGGGAAAGTTCTGCTGGGAATCATCTTTGTATTCCTGACAGCTCCTGTTGGGGCCTTCATGATTTCAAGAGCTGCGTACCTAACTGGAGTGCCGCTGTCGAAACTGACAGACCAGGATGATTTAAAGAAAGCCCGCAGTGAGGCAGAAAAAGTTGAATCATAGTGAAAGCAAAAAGGGGAGGCGCCTGTTCTGCGCCTCCCCATCTCTTTATTTTTCTAGTTGTTAACGCTGTCCTTCTACTGCAACTGCTTCCCCCTGTCTCACAAACGTTCCTGCTTCTTTTTTCCATTTAACATCAGGACGCTCGTACAGAAGGACAACACTTGAACCGAACCCAAAGGCTGCCATCTCATCGCCCTTCTCAAATGATTCCTGCAGACTTGAGGGAGTAATACTATTCACATTAAGTGCGCCTATTTTAGCAGTGATATATCGGCCTGCCTCTCCCTCCATTTCCGTCATAAGCCTGTAGTTATCAGCAAGCGGTGTTCGTCCCAGCAGAAACGCCATGTCATTGACTGGCTCGGAATACTCACCGGCGGCCCACCGTCTCAGCACTCGACCAGCCGAAGCAGCATGTATCCGGTGGTATTCTTTCGGAGACAGATAAAAAACTGCAAAGCTGCCGTTCTGGTAACGCTCTGCTGCGCCTGTCACGGCAAGAAGTGTTGCTGCGCTGTGCCTCACTCCCTTTACTTCAAAGGAGCCGTCGCCGCTTAGACTGCCGCATGCAGTTAATACACCATCAACAGGACTTGCGATCGTTTTTTCAAGCATGGTCACCGGCCGGCTTCCTTCCAGCGTCCTGCGCGAAAAAAATTGCTGCAGCGATCGATAGGAGCCGGGATCCTCCAGGTAGTCGGTCATATCGACTTGAAACGTTTTGATAAAGCCGGGAATCAGCAGGCTGCTCGCCCGTGAAGACACGAAAGAACGCAGCAGCTTCGCGTAAAGCGGATTATGTGTTAATTCCAGCATGGTTGTGTAAACTCGTTTATTCATCATCATCACTCCAGCGGTTTCGTATGCTATCCTTATTGTAGCAGAGAACGATCTGATGCGCCTCTGATGAAAGGAGATCGCCATGCAGTTGATCATGTCGCACAACAACCTCGATTTTGATGCGCTTGCCTCCCTGATTGCCGCTAAAAAGCTGTATCCGGAAGCTGAGCCTGTTCTGCCCTCCAGATTGACATCGGAGGTCGAGCATTTTATTACGATTTACAAAGATATATTCCCGTTCATCAAAATTCACGAAGTAGATTGGAGTCGTGTGAAAGAATTGATCCTCGTAGATGCTTCCTATCTGGATCGTCAAGCTGGAGAAGGGGCCGATGCTCTTCCTGTCACGATTATTGATCACCATACGAATGAAAAGGCAGCATTTACGAATGTCCAATCCGTCCAGAACGAGGCCGTCGGAGCCTGTGTTACACTGCTGGCAGAGCATATTCATGCGAGGTCGATTCCCATCTCTCCTTTGGAGGCAACGGTTTTTGCACTCGGTCTTTATTCCGATACAGACTCCTTTACTATCCCGGGGACGACCGCCCGGGATTTAGAAGCCGGTGCTTATTTTCTGCGTGCAGGTGCAAATCTAAAAGTTGTGGACCAGTTCAGAGAAACACCGCTCTCAACTGATCAGCAGCGGCTTTTTCAGGAACTGCTTGAGAATGGCGAACAGCATACAATTGATGGGATTGACATTATGCTTAGTGCTTCTGATCAGGATTACTATACCGGCCACCTTGCGCACATTTGCAAAAAGCTTCTCCAGGTAACCGGTCTGGACGGCGTCATCGTTGTATGCGGGATGGGAAACAAGACGTTTATTACGACGAGAGGCCAATCTGAGCAGGTCGATTTCCGTGCGCTTGTCGATCACTTCGGCGGCGGCGGTCACGCTCAAGCAGCTTCGGCTTCTGTCAAAGGGATGTCTGCGGCAGAAGCTGCCGAGAAGATCAAGTCAAAGCTTGCCGAAGCAGTGGTTCCGGCTTTAACAGCTTCTGATCTTATGTCGTCTCCGGTACGAGTTATCGCGCCGGAAACAACAGTCGAAACGGCTGTCAAGATGATCTACCGATACGGCCACAGCGGTTTTCCGATTGTGGAAGACGACCGTCTGACCGGCATTATCTCTCGGCGGGACCTTGACAAAGCACTTCATCACGGGCTCGGTCATGCCCCGGTTAAAGGGTTCATGCAGCGAAATCCCGTATGGATCGACGGCTCTGTCCGACTCGATCAAATCCGCACGACGATGATGGAAAAACAAATTGGCCGTTTGCCCGTTCTTCAAGACGGCAGACCTGTTGGCATCGTATCCCGTTCTGATATTATTCAGGCCATGCACGGGCGCCAGCCTTCCTCCAGCAGCATCCGCAGTGGAGGACCTGTAAAGCGTCAAGTCGCTAAAACGATGGAAAAGCAGTTTCCGCCTGAGCTGTTAACGATTATCAGCTCTATCCAAAAGCTGGCAGATGAACAGCGTATCCCTGTGTTTATTATCGGCGGTATTGTTCGAGACCTGTTTCTCAACATTCCAAATGAAGATCTCGATATTGTGCTTGAAGGCGATGCTCCCTCTTTCGGCGCTTCCCTCGCTGAAGCCTACGGTGGACGTTTAAAAGTTCACGAAGCTTTTCGTACAGCAACATGGACAACCGTGGAAGGCAGCAAGGTCGATCTGACAAGTGCTCGAACGGAGTACTACGATTTTCCTGCTGCGCTGCCGCGCGTGGAGCTTTCTACGATACGGGAGGATTTGTACCGCCGGGACTTCACGATTAATACGCTTGCGGTTCAGATAAACCGATCCAGGTATGGAGAGCTGACCGATTATTTTAACGGACTCGAGGATCTAACCAACCGAAAGCTTCGCATTCTTTATAACCTAAGCTTTGTCGAAGATCCGACACGTATTTTGCGGGCGGTCCGTTTTGAAACTCGTTTTATGTTCCAAATGGAGGCCCAGACGAAATACTTAGCAGAAGAAAACAAGGAACTGCTTGCCTCTGTCAGCCACTTTCGCCTGTCTGAAGAGCTTTACCGGCTTTTTACGCAAAGTGAACCTTTAAAAGGTCTGGAACGCTTGTTTTCCTTCCAGCTTCAGAAGATTCTTCTGTCCGCTCCGGAAGAGCCAGCAGTCGTCCGTCGCCGGCAGCGCCGTATGAACAGGTACAGACGGATATTTCAACAACAAGGCGTCGCATTTCCCGAAGCGGCGTGGATGGCAACGATGCTGTTCATGACGTCTTCCAGCTCCTCTTCGGTACAGAATGTCCGCTCTTATGCGATGAACCGGCAGGAGGAAAAAGCATGTGATGCATGGCTGTCTCTTTGGAGCTATACAGAAGGAAAAAGGATGCCTTACCGGGATGCTCACGCTGCCGCATCCCACATACCTGACTGGGCTGCTGTCGCCTTTGCAGCATTCTCCGAAGAACCTTCACTTGCCCGCTACGTTTGGAGACGGCTTGATGCGAGGCATGCATTAAAAGGGAAGGATTTGATTGAAGCAGGATTCCATCCTGGTCCGGTTTTTTCAGACATGCTCTTCGAAGCGGAAATGCGCAAGCTTGAGAATCCATCTCTTACGAAAGAAGAGCTGCTTGCTCCATTCATAAAAGCCGGTCATGCCAGCATGTGAGGTTTACCGCCAGTTGCTCTATCTGATAAGATAGCTTAGTAGACCATATTTTTTACGAAAGGGCTGAACACAATGAGTGTACACATAGGCGCACAAAAAGGGGAAATTGCAGAGGCGATTCTGCTGCCGGGAGATCCGCTCCGGGCTAAATATATCGCCGAAAACTTTTTAGAGGACGTCACGCAGTACAATGATGTACGCGGAATGTACGGCTATACAGGGACATACAAAGGCGAACGGGTTTCTGTTCAAGGAACGGGCATGGGTGTTCCATCTATCTCCATTTATGCACACGAGCTGATTAACAGCTACGATGTGAAAAAGCTGATCCGTGTCGGCACTTGCGGTGCTATTCAAAAGGACGTTAACGTTCGTGACGTCATTATTGCGATGAGTGCAGCGACAAACTCCGGCGTTAACCAGCACTATTTCAAAGGAGTTGATTTCGCTCCAACAGCAGATTTCGATCTGTTGAAAAAAGCATACGACGGTGCTCAGGCTCAAGGCCTGAACGTTAAAGTCGGCAGTGTCTTCACTAGCGACGTTTTCTATAATGAGGATGAAACACTGATTCCAAACTTGGCTAAGCATCAAGTGCTTGCAGTGGAAATGGAAAGCTCGGCGCTTTACACGATTGCTGCCCGCTTCCAAGTACAGGCCCTTTCTGTCCTGACGGTCAGTGACCATATTATTACGGGAGAGGAAACGTCCTCTCAGGAACGCCAGGAAACCTTTAATGAAATGGTGCATGTCGCCCTTGCCGCAGCTGTATCTGACAGCTGATCCCCTTTTTTTAACAAAGCAGCCGGTCCAGAAGCAAATCTGACCGGCTGCTTATTGATTTACGCGTTCTGCCTCTTAATAAATTAGATCGATGAATCCTTCACGCGGAACCGGCCCAAAGTAATATGTCATATCTGCATTTTCGACTGCCTGAAGAATCGCATTCCGCTCATATTTGACCCCTCGCAGCTTATCCTCCAGGTCGGAAACTTCGCCAATACCGAAAAAGTCGCCGAAAATTTTAATATCTTGAATCGTTCCCTTCGATACATTTAATCGCACGTCTACGGTGCCTGCGCCTTCAAAACGTTTGGAACGTTCCAGATCAAACTTTGGCGATTTTCCGTAGTTCCAGTCCCAATTTTTATACCGCTTCTCTGCGAGAGCCTCAATAGCTTGCCAATCCTCCCTGCTGAAACGATGTGTCGGAATTTCGGCTCCTTCAAAAATATGATCAAGAATCAGCTGCTTCAGCTTCTCCACGTCGATCTCCTTTTCGGTAAGCTCGTTGATGTTAGCCACTCTCGCTCGGACCGACTTAATTCCTTTCGATCGCATTTTTTCTTCATTGACCTGAAGAGAATCCACAATGTTTTCCATCTTTACATCTACGAGCAGCGTTCCGTGGCTGAACATTTTTCCTTTAGTTGAATACTGGGCGTTCCCCGATATTTTTTTGTCATTTACATGTATATCGTTTCGACCACTCAGCTCCGCATCTATTCCGAGGCTTTTTAAAGCCTCAATTACAGGCTCCGTAAATTTTGCATAGTTGGAAAAGCTGTTGCCATCGTCTTTTGTCAAAAAGCTGAAGCTTAAATTGCCAAGGTCTTGATAGACGGCTCCGCCTCCTGACAGGCGGCGGACGACTTTAATATTGTTCTCGTCGACAAACGCTTTATTGATCTCCTGATGCGTATTCTGGTTTTTGCCTATAATAATACAAGGTTCATTTACGTAAAAAAGCAAGTACGTTTCCTCGGAAGGCAGCGTCTGCAGTGCATATTCCTCCAGAGCGAGGTTCAAACCCGGATCATGAATATTTTCATTATCGATATAGATCATATTATCAGCCTCCTGTTCAGTCTCTATCTATCGTACCATATCTCGTTTGTACCCGTGCTTATTACACCCGCTTGGAAAACGCTTTATGCTATACTGAACTCATTCTGCTTTAGGAGGGAATTTGACCATGGAATTTGTCACATTAAATAATGGAATACGTATGCCGCAGCTCGGTTTTGGTGTCTGGCAGGTGCCCGACGACGAAGCGGAGGAAGCAGTTACGAACGCACTTGAAGCGGGCTACCGCTCCATCGATACGGCAATGATTTACCAAAATGAAGCAGGTGTTGGAAAAGCACTGGCTAACACCTCGATTCCCCGGGAAGAATTATTTATCACAACGAAAGTGTGGAACGCTGACCAGGGCTACGATCAGACCCTGCAAGCGTTCGAAGCAAGTCTGGAACGGCTCGGCCTTGACTACGTAGATTTATATTTAATTCACTGGCCGACGCCTGAATTCGACGAGTACGTCGACACGTATAAAGCACTTGAAGCGCTGTACGACAGCGGTAAAGTAAAAGCAATTGGCGTTTGCAATTTTGATATCGAACACTTAGAGCGGCTGAAGCAGGAATGCTCTGTTACACCGGTCTTAAATCAGGTAGAGTGCCATCCGTTCCTCGCTCAGGAAGAGCTGCGGAACTACTGCGATACGAATAATATTTTCATTGAAGCGTGGAGCCCTCTCATGCAAGGGGGAGAGGTGCTGAACCATCCAGTTGTGCAAAACATTGCCGATGATCATCATAAAACAGGCGCACAGGTTATTCTGCGCTGGCATTTACAGCGGGGTAATATCGTGATTCCGAAATCCGTTACACCTTCCCGTATTGAAGAAAACTTCAATGTGTTTGATTTCGAACTGACGGATGATGAGCTGGAGATTATTAATAATCTGGACAGAGGTGTTCGAAAAGGCCCAAAGCCGGCGGAAATGAACAAGCGCTGATCCGATGATAAGGAGACAGCTTGCTCCCTTCTCCCCCGTTCATGTACTCATAAAAGAAGAAGCAGGCACCTCTCAATAGGTGCCTGCTTTCGTATAGTTATGACTCTCTGCTGATGACTTCCTGAGTTTATAAGGAGCCGGCCTTCTGTCTGGCGTACTTTTCCATGCGTTCGTATGCAGCTGTTTCATCTGGAAACGCCGTATCAACGTTCAGCTGAAAGCCGCTGAAATCCCCATCCTCGACCGTGATGGAGCCTGCCCACTCATACGTGGCATTGCCAATCAACCGCATCTCGTAAGCCTCACCGTGCTTTTCTGGAATAACATGAACCATGCCGCCCGGATTGTAAACCGTGAGCTTGGAGCCGAGCTGTTGTCCACCGTCAAGGCAGCTGACGAGAGCAGATGCTGACATTGCTGTCCCGCAGGCGTTTGTCAAACCTACCCCTCTTTCGTACGTGCGCACAAAAATACTTCCATTCGCAAGCTCTTTTACAAAGCTGACGTTTGTCCCATTTGGAAGCAATTCTTTTAATTCGTTTGCACGCTTTCCACATGCTTCCACTTCTTTATCCTCAAACTGATCGACTAAGGCCACAAGGTGCGGATTCGGCACGGACAAGGCTGTAAAGCGAGCAGTAGGATGAATCTCCGGAATCGCGGCAAGCCTGAGCTCCGACTCTGCTGCGACCGGCACCTCTTCCGGCTGGAAAGAGACCGGCTTGATCGCCACTTCATAGGTAGGAATCTGTTCAAAAACCGGCTCCTGAACCCCTGTAGCAAGCGGAGCTTTCATCGTTTCCACCAGGCTTTTCTGTAAACCTGTCTGCTCCAGAATATAACGTGCTGCACAGCGCAGGCCGTTGCCGCACATTTCCGCCTCTGAACCATCACTGTTCAGCATCCGCATTCGGGCTTTCGTTTCGGAGCCGGGAAGAATAAACAGCACACCGTCCGATCCAATTTTCCCGCCTCTGTCACTTAAGGCTACAGCCAGCTGCTCCCGCATCTCGTCTGTTAATTCCGGATTTTCCGTCCATTCATCGATAATGACGAAATCATTTTTTGATCCATGGCATTTCACTGCTTTTAGCTTCATTAGTACGTTCCTCCTGCATAAAAACTGATAGTTAAAGCTGCACGTCCCAGGACGCATTGGATATCTGCTCTGCTTCATCGTCGGTTAAGCGGACACTCAGCGCTCCTGCATGCTCGATTGCATGCTTCTCAGATGACGCTCCCGGAATAGCAAACACGAGATCCCCGTGATATTGAATCATCCAGCTCAGAACCACCTGGCTGACTGTTGCCTCATATTTTGCTGCTGTTTCTTCAAGCAGCTTCATTAGCGGCCCTGTTTTTTCGAGATAGCCTCTCCGGAAGCGCCCCATCCATTTTCTCGGACCACGTTTTTTCTTAATGGCCTCCGGATCCTGATGGTATTTGCCTGTTAACAGCCCCTGCTCCAGAGGCGAATATGCAATAATGGAAATTCCAAGCTCCCGGCACGTGTCAAAAAGACCATTTATTTCGGCTTTTCGATCAAGAAGGCTGTATTTAATTTGGTTGGAAGCAAGCGGCACTCCCTCAGCATGGAGCGTTTTGTATGCCTCGAGCATTCGCTTTTCAGTAAAGTTTGAAACGCCTATTTCTCCGATTTCCCCTCGCCGCTTCAGCGCGAGCATCGCTTCCATCTCCTTGCGCACAGAAGAAAAAGAAAACGGCTGATGGATTTGGTAAAGCGCGATCGGACGCTGGTTTAAGGCGTCGCGCCTTGCCGCAATTGTTTTCTCAATAGAACGGGACGTCCGTCCCCCAGGCCACCATTTATCTGCAATATAAACCTCATCGAGTCCAGTCTCTTCCTGATCGAGCGCATCTGCAAGGGCACGTTCCGATGCCCCGTTTCCGTAAACCTCTGCTGTATCAAACCAGTTGATTCCTCCCGCCAGCGAGGAACGGACGATTGCCTGCATGTCCTCCGACTCTACATCATCCCAATAGCGGCCAACTGCGTTAGCCCCGCGGCTGAACTGCCAGCAGCCGATTCCAATTGGCGAGAGCATGGGTCCCTCTTTTCCGAGTTTTCTATTCTCATGATTCATACCGGCACCTCCTGCTTTACTAGCACTACTTTATCACGATTCCGTTTCAGATTGCACTTGTGATCCTTAAGCATCCCTGCGGGCAATTTAACATGTTTCGATCGCATTGAATACCGTTTTACGCCATTATAAACCGCCTTCTGCCTTCTTGAGAGATGAACAGCTCAAAACTTGTATGCACCGTATTAACAGCCTGTTTATAAAAATAATACGCCCCGGGTTGACCCGGGGCGTACCGTGTATTAGCAGCAGTCGCTTGCACTATTGTTCATGACCAGTCCGCCGCCGTCCTGCGTTTCTTTATACGCAAGCTCCAGCGCACGTGTGTGTTCATGAACCATTTTTTCAAATGCAACCTGAATGCCGTTTACTTCTTCGATAATATCATCTTCTGCCGGCGCATCCAGCGCCAGTCCAAGCTGAGGGCCTCCTCAGCCCATGCCTGAGGCAAAGATTTTGATGTTATCTGCCTGATGTTCATTCATCAGTTCCTGAATATACGTTTTCGCTTCGTTCGTAATTTGCACGATTATTCACCTCGTTTACAGATCGATTCTTTAAGCATTTTAACAGGTAAACGCTCATCTGACAACTACTCAGCTTCTTTCAGAAAGAACGGCAACAGCCTCATACGGCTGTAACGACATTCGGCCGGATGTCTTACGCTGATAGTTTGAAATCAGCACCGTTCCCTCTCCTGTGTCTACTGGTTCCAAGACTTGATCAGAAAAGCTGCAGCAAACAGTAAGCTGCTTATTACCAAGACGTCTTTTGTATGCAAAAATCGTCTCACTGTCTGGATAAAGCAGCTCATAGTCTCCGTAAACGATAATATCATGCTCTTTACGTAGGCGGATCAGCTTTTGATAGACATAAAACAGGGAATCGGGATCCTTCAGAGCCTGCGCCGCATTTATTCGAGGATAATTCGGGTTAACTGCCAGCCATGGGGTTCCTGCCGTAAACCCTGCATGTTCAGTATCATCCCACTGCATTGGCGTGCGGGCATTGTCGCGGCCTTTGCTATATATTTTTTCCATCAGTGCGTCGTGTGATACGCCGGCGGCGCGCTTTTCCTTGTACATATTTAACGTTTCAATATCCTCGTAGTCGTCAATCGACTTAAAGCGTACGTTCGTCATCCCAAGCTCTTCGCCCTGG
Source organism: Alkalicoccus luteus (assembly GCF_052061695.1). Classification (NCBI taxonomy): domain Bacteria; kingdom Bacillati; phylum Bacillota; class Bacilli; order Caryophanales; family Bacillaceae; genus Alkalicoccus; species Alkalicoccus luteus. The sequence goes on along the minus strand of NZ_JBPZEY010000006.1, from coordinate 160,287 downwards.
TATACATAAGGCGTTCCTCTCATCATATGCAGCATGATCGCTAGCATGGAAGCAGATTGATACCAGTAGGTCTGATCATCACCAAATCTGGAAACGAGACGGGGCTGATCATGGTTATTTAAATACAAGCTGTTCCAACCCTTTTCCATTAGCGCATACTGCCATTTTGATAAGTTTTCACGGAGCTTCGGCATGCTGAAAGGAAGAACGTCCCATTTCCCTCCAGGTCCGGAATCAAGATCCACGTGTTCGAACTGAAAGACCATATTCAGCTCCTTGCGCTCTTCCTCTGTGTAGTCGATCGCCTGCAGCTCATTTACACCAGGCATCTCTCCCACCGTCATCACATCGCGGCCGGCCATAACCTCCGCGTGCATTTCCTGAAGAAATTCATGCATACGCGGACCATTCATAAAGAAATCCGCTCCGGATGCAAGCTCTCCAGGAGCAGCGTGCGGATTATCAGGAAGTCCCGGCTCTTTAGATAGAAAGTTAATGACGTCCATGCGAAATCCGTCTACGCCTTTATCGAGCCACATGTTCATCATGCTGTACACATCTTTCCGCAAAGCATCATTTTCCCAGTTTAAATCCGGCTGCTTCTTTGAGAAGAGATGGAGGTAATATTCTCCTGTCTGCCGGTCATATTCCCAGGCAGAGCCGCTGAAGTTAGACTCCCAGTTGTTAGGAGGACCGTCCTGCTTGCCCTCCCTCCAAATATAATAGTCACGGTACGGATTATCTTTGGAGGAGCGGGACTCTGCAAACCAGGCATGTTCATCGGAGGTGTGGTTGACTACAAGGTCCATTACAAGCTTGAGTCCACGCTTATGCATTTCAGCTAATAGCATTTCCCAATCCTCCATCGTGCCGAATTCATCCATGATGGTGGTGTAGCTTCGTATATCATACCCATTGTCATCGTTTGGAGAATCGTAAACAGGGCTCAGCCATACAACATCTACCCCAAGCTCTTTTAAATAATCCAGCTTCTCTGTTATACCTGGAATATCTCCGATTCCATCCTGATTCGAATCGTTAAAGCTTCGCGGGTATATTTGATAAACCACGCTTTCCTTCCACCAGCGCCGTGTATTTCCTGACATAAAGCAGCACTCCTTTTATGTATAAAACCTTATTGCAAACGGTTGCACTAAAACCTTAGCACATCTTTCCACACCTTGACAACTCCTTATTTATTTCGCAATTCGAATAAATTTTTGCTACAGTGTAGGTAATACATACGTTTAGGAGTGATAGAATGAAGCAACCCGCAGGTATTCAAGACTTATTTCGGTTATCTATCGTAGAAAACCCGCAGCTGTCTCCGGACGGGACAAGTGTGCTGTTCGTTCGGCGCCAGCTGCTGGACGACCGCTACGCTTCTCAGCTGTTTGTGCAGCGTCTGGATGAACCAGAAGCGGTGCAATGGACATTCGGACCCGGAACGGTTTCATTCCCTGCCTGGTCCCATGATGGTAAGCAGATCGCCTTTATCTATCGAAAGCCTGATGAGAAAGCAGCAAGACTTTGCATAATTGCTGCAGACGGCGGAGGAATACAGGAAATACTAACGTTTCCTGCGGGTGCCGGACCCTTGATGTGGACTGCTGAGAGCAAAGAGCTGATCGCAGCTGTAATGGAAGAAACGGCAGAGCAGGACGATACGCCCAACGCACGCTCCATCACTACGCTTGACTATAAATCTGATAAAGCCGGTATGCACGAAGGCACCTATACACAGCTGATGTCATCTGACCCTCTCACTGGAGAATGGACATCGCTGACAGCATCTGCTGCAGACAAATCACTGCTTGATGTATCAAAAGACGGGACCCGCATTTTGTATACTGCGAATGAACGTGGCGACGGAACACAGGGCTCTGATCTGTATATACTGGACCGGCAAACAGGCCAGTCTGATAAGATCGCACATGGCTCCTACAGCAGTGCCTCTTTTTCACCAGACGAGCACTATGTCGCCTTTATCGGACATGATCAGACACATCGCGGAGCAGGTCAAAGTCACGTATCCTTTTACGACCTGCACGCACGCAAGCTGGTGACAACAGTGTCTTCGCTGGACCGCTCTTTCTCCGATACGATGATCGGTGATATTCGCGGCCCCGCAGCAGATCAACGGCCGATCTGGACCCATCAGGACACTGTCTGCGTTCCGGTTTCTTCATGGGGCAGTGTTAATATGAAGACCGTTTCCATGTCGGGCGAGATTGCGGCCGTAACAACAGGCAGCCACCACGTTTTTGATGCATCTTATCACGATCATTCCGGTCTCATGGTTGTCGGCGTCAGTACGCCTATGTGTCCAGGAGAACTGTATCTCATACGCGAAGGAGAGCTGCAGCCTCTTACATCGCTTCAACAGAGCTGGAAGGATCAAGTGGAGCTCCTGTCACCTGAAGAGATCACGTTTAAACGCGATGGATATGAGCTTCAAGGCTGGGTGCTTAGTCCTGAACATGCTGATGGACGAGGTCTCTTGCACATTCACGGCGGACCGCACGCCATGTACGGCAATACATTTTTCCATGAAATGCAAATACTGGCTGCTGAAGGAACATCCGTCTTTTACATGAATCCGCGGGGAAGTCACGGCTATGGACAAGATTTCGTGAATGCCGTTCGTGGAGATTACGGCGGCGGTGATTTTGATGACCTGATGATGTTTACAGATGAGACACTTTCCAAGTATTCCTCTATTGATTCAAACAGGCTTGGGGTGACCGGGGGAAGCTACGGCGGCTTTATGACGAACTGGATCGTGGCTCACTCTGATCGCTTTAAGGCAGCTGCCACTCTGCGCTGTATTTCAAACTGGATCAGTTTTTATGGCGTCAGCGATATCGGCTACTTTTTCACAGATTGGGAGCATGGTACGGTACCGCCGGAAGGAGTGGACGAGCTCTGGAGAATCTCTCCGCTCAAATATGCCAACAACATTCAGACTCCTTTACTGATCATGCATGGAGAAGAAGATTTACGATGTCCAATGGAACAGGCAGAGCAGCTTTATATTAACTTAAAACGGCAAAACAAGCCTGTATCCTTTGTCCGTTTTCCGAACTCCAATCATGAACTGTCGAGAAGCGGCCATCCGCGTCTGCGCAGACAGCGGCTCACCTATTTGCGCGACTGGTTTCATGAGCAGCTGCTGAACACGTAAGCAGTATTTATATATCAAAAGCCATTCAGGAATGTTCCTGAATGGCTTTTAATTGAATCGGGATAAATTATTCGAAGATCCCCTGGTCTTTAAACTGTTGAATGGCCTGTTGATCAGGCTCTCCTGAAAAATCCAGTTCAATTTCATCGCCCGGCTGCAGAGATACTGCCAGAACACCGAGCAGGCTCTTAGCGTCAATGACCCAGTGGTCTTTACGAATCAGCACGGTATCCTCGTACTCTCCTAAACGGTTAACAAATGTGCTTGCGGTTTCCCCAAATACAGGCTTTTTAACAATCAGTTTCATGTGTGCACGCCTCCTTATGTATTTTTTATAGTATAGCTTACTAAAAAGGAGGTTCCAAGTTTTTCTTTCAATAAATCGTCATGGTAAACTAATAGCAGGAAAGGGTGTGAGTCCGTTGGACAGACTGCAGCAATATTTTCAACAGCGCAAAGCCGATATTTTGCACGCGGAACAATATCGCGAATATGCCGTATTTGTACCGGTCATCCGCCGCTCGGGGGAGGATCACTTTTTATTCGAAGTCCGGTCTCCGCACGTGCCGCAGCCGGGGGAGATCTGCTTTCCCGGCGGTAAAGTAGACAGCACCGATCCATCGCCTGCTCAAGCCGGGATGCGTGAGCTTGCAGAAGAAACAGGGGTCCTCCCTTCTCAGATTACCTATTATGGAGAACTCGACTATATGATTACACCAATGCGATCTATTATTTATCCTTTTTTCGGGCGCATTGATGAGGACGCTGCGATTCAGCCAAATGAGCAGGAGGTTGCAGAGGTGTTTACCGTTCCGGTAAGCCATCTCCTTGCAACTGCCCCGGAAACACATCCCGTTCATATTGCAGTGGAGCCTTCAGAAAGCTTCCCATACCATCTCATCCCTAAGGGAAGACAGTATCCTTGGGGAAAAGGGAGCGTGCAGGAGCACTTTTACCACTACCAGCAGTACACCATTTGGGGACTAACTGCCCGCATATTAACACATGCGCTCGATGAGGTTAAAAAAGCAGAATCATTGAAGAAAACGTTATAGCATCGGTTGTCAATAGAATGACGGTTCCACGAACTTTAATGACCCGGCGATGAAGGGACCGCCGGGTCATTGAAGCAGTATATCAGTCCGTCCACTACATAGTCCTTATAAAGCGTTGTTTTTACGGCGCAGGTCTTCAAGCATTAGAAGCACCATGTTGGCCGAGTTGACAGAAGCCGTTTCCAGAAACTGATCATACGAAACGCGTGCATCCTGTCCGGCAATGTCCGATAAGGCACGGATAATAACAAATCGAATCTCAAACTGATGACAAACATGTGAGATAGCCCCAGCTTCCATTTCAGATGCATACGGGTCCGCAAAGCGGCTGCGGATCAGCGTCGTCTGCTCATCGCTGCTGATAAAGGAGTCCCCGGATACGATTAATCCTTCCACCGCGGTCGCACCAGCTTCTTCAACACATTCTTTTGCCGTTTCCACAAGCATGGTATCCGGCACATAAAAAGCAGGCATACGTGGCACCTGGCCAAATTCATACCCAAAAACTGTGGCATCCACATCATTGTAGCGTACCTGTGTTGACACGACGACATCTCCGACTTTAAGCTCTTTATGGAAACCTCCGGCTGAACCGGTGTTGATAATATAATCAGGGAAAAACAGCTGAATCATGAGCGTTGTACTGATTGCCGCATTCACTTTCCCTATGCCGGATTTTCCGATAATGGTGTCGACGCCGCGCAGCTTTCCTTCAAAAAATTCACAGCCGGCTATAACCGTCTCTGTATAGTCTCCCATTTCCTTTTTCAACAGCTCAACTTCTTCCTCCATTGCACCAATTACACCTATTCGCATCCCTATCGCTCCTTCAGTCTCTCTTTGCAACTTTTACTATCTTAACGTACGACCGGCCGCAGAGCAACCAGTCTTCACCTGCAGGAATGGACGAATTCATCCCAGAGGTACCTGTGTTTCTCAGGAAAATACGTCAATTATTTAGAACAACCCTTTCGGTCTCTTTGTGGAAAGCTGTTTAAATGAGGAACGTTCCCCTGCCCAGCTTCTGAATCGGCCTTATACAAATTGTCTTGAAGCGAAAATCCGTTTAACCTTTGCGCGATTTCGATTATACTAACGGAGTACGCTTTTCGGAAAGGAGAAATTGACCATGTTTATTACCCCAGATTCCATTCACGATAAAATTGAGTTTTTTCAAGAAGCTGATTTTACGTCTCTGGAATCCGCTATACAGCAAAAAATTGATGCAAACAGCACACTCATGCTAGAGGTTCACCACGTCGCTTATGAGACTGTACATGTGCAGGATAAACGACCTTACGTAACAGCGATGGTCCATTTTAAACAAAAAAAGTAACAGCCTGCAGTCTTCTGTTGCGGCGGCTTTCAGAGTGTTGATAACGTCATTTCAAGTGAATGACTTTGCATCTGCCTGCATCTGCGGACACTCGCTTTCCGGAGGGAACGGCCTCCGCTAACCGCTTCTTCCTTTCGTCCGCCGGATCTTCGCCTCGTTCTGATCCTCTCGGGAGTCGAGTTTCCCCCGATTTAGCAGCTGGCTGTCCGGTTGAAACCCTGGTGATGATTCACACGAGCTTGTTCCATCTAGAGGGAACCTTTCGTTAGGCAGCGCTTCGGTGTCGAATCGGGATGAACGTCAACGTATCCACCAAAAAAAGCCGCAGCGTCCAGCGATTGGAACGTTTTTCTCCATTAAACAAAACCATTTCCCCTTTGTGTCCGGCGTCCCCGTGGAAGCTGCGCAGCCTGAAGATGCCGTGCCGTTCAGATCTGCGAACGGCATGAAAAGCGCGAGCGGAGCCGGAACATGTCTTGAAGGCTTCTTGTGAGAAGCCTGAGTCCGAGTGAAGCCTCATCGCCGTTCGAACTTGAACGGCATGAAAAGCGCGAGCGGAGCCGGACTATGTCTTGAAGGCTTCTCATGAGAAGCCTGTGTCCGAGTGAAGCCGCGCCATCCTTCCCTTCATACAGGGGTCACCCTGAGAAATAGCTGAAGGGCAAGCCCACGGCAGGCTCGGTAAACAGAGGGGAAAGTCAATCAATCGAATATTCATGTAGGCTATTTGACTTTCTCAAAAGCCTGAAAGCCGCCCGGCGTAAATGTGCCGGGCGGCTGTTATCGTTCGTATAGCTGTTAATTATAAGGATTGGAAGAGAGTCGATCCACACCGACCGGCATCCAGCCTTCGTTTTCAACCCATTCAAGCTCCACCTGATAAGGATTACTGTAATCAGTACCTCGTTCACTAACTGTACCGACTGCTGTTTGAGGACTTCCACCGTTCTCCAGTCTCCAAATAATCAGATCATCTTCGTCATTCGGCAGATCTGCTGCATAGACGATAGCACGAACCATTTCGTCCCAGTTCACGTGACTGCGGTCAAAAACAGGTTCGAACGGTTCTTCCTGGACCGTCCCAATCGGTCCCCAGTCCCCGTTTTGATCCGTATTATAGGCATCATCATTTTCCGTCAGATCGGCTTCGTTTCCGCCGCGGTCATTCGAATTGTTTTCGTTAGCGTCGTTATTGTCGTTATTAGCGTTATTCTCATTGCTGTCGTTCGCATTGTTCTCATTTGTGTTTGTTTCATTCGAAGCGTTGTTTTCAGCTTCGTTATTCTCATTTTCCTCATTATTCAAATCGATGTTAATCGATTCATTCTCATTCGAATTCTCGTTTTCGCCGCCGTTCAGGTTGATATCCCCGTTATCAGCCGAGTCGGCTACCTCCTGAGACGCACCATCTTGTTCAGCTGCTTCATCGCTGCCGCCTGTAAAGAGGCTGACGCTTACGACCACGATCAGCAGTGCTACGAGACCAATGGATATATTTAATATCGAGTTCATACGCTGTTTCTTTTTCACGTTTTGACGCTGCGGAATTTGTTTGCTCACGTTGAAACACTCCTCCTTCGCCCACTCTTTTCCTTTTATTATAGATGATCCGTGCAGATAATTCGATAACCTTTCTTCCTATTCGACGGTTTTTTTCTTTATTTAGGACTTTTACGGCTGTGCTCCGGTATTTTTACATAGTTTCGCTGCACATACCAAAACCGGTCGCCTCTGATGGCAGACCGGTCTGTGGTTTAGTAAATCTCAATAATTTCAACTTTCATATCGCCGCCTGGCGTTGATACGATTACCTGCTCCCCGATCTCTCGGCCAAACAGGCTTTTAGCCATTGGCGAATCGTTGGAGATCTTCCCTTCCAGCGGATCTGCTTCCGCGCGGCCGACAATCGTATATTCTTCCTCATCGCCATCTGGAAGCTCCTTGAATTTAACCGTTTTTCCAACCTGAACAGAAGATGTGTTCGTATCTTCCTCGATGATCTCTGCGTTACGGATCATCGATTCCAGCTGTTGAATACGGCCTTCAACAAACGCCTGCTCTTCCTTGGCAGAGTCATATTCAGAGTTTTCAGAGAGATCGCCAAAGCTTCTTGCTACTTTGATTCGCTCGACGACTTCTTTACGTCTTTCTGTCTTAAGAAGCTCCAGTTCTTTCTCAAGCTTCTCTTTACCTTCCTCCGTCATATAATGCTTTTCTTCTGTCATAGGTGTTCCTCTCCTTCACACAAATCTGGCAGGCAGCGTTTTCAAAAATAAGTCACCGTATATACAGGGAAGCGCCCGGCGCATTCAGCACCGGGACGCCGGAAATACGTTACAAAAATGAAAGTCTTATCCTGCGTTACAATTGTCATTATATAGAAAAAAGTCCTTTCTGCCAATAGGCTTTATAACATGGACTTTTCCTCTAGAATGGTTTTTATTTTCGTTACCATTAAGTCAATCGCCACGTGGTTATGACCGCCTTCAGGAACGATAATATCAGCATATCGCTTAGTCGGCTCAATAAACTGCAGGTGCATTGGTCTTACGACAGAGGTGTATTGATCAATGACACTGTCAATGGTTCTGCCTCGTTCATTGATGTCTCTCAGCAGTCGTCTGATGATCCGCATATCTGAATCAGTATCGACAAACAGCTTAATATCCATCAAATCACGAAGCCTGCTGTCTTCTAGGATCATGATTCCTTCAAGAATAATGACATCTCGCGGCTGCACGGGAATAACGCGCTCTGCCCGCGTGTGGTTGGCATAGTCATAAACCGGCTTATCAACAGCTTCACCTTTCATCAGCTGATGAAGATGTTCAATTAATAAATCGTTATCGAATGCCAGCGGATGGTCATAGTTCGTTTTTAAGCGCTCTTCCATTGGCAGATGTGTCTGATCTTTATAATACGCATCCTGCTCAATCATCAGAATGGAATGCTCTGAAAACTGATTGTATACTTCATTCGCTACGGTTGTTTTTCCAGAGCCGGAGCCCCCTGTGACTCCGATAATAATGGGTTTATTGTGCATAATGGCGATTCCTTTCACGTCATAGTACAAGAGTATAATTTACATGTCAACTGATCTGTTCAATTCCGTTTGCGCGCTGCAAGCAGACCGTCACCTACTGGCAGGATCATCGTCTGGAACTGTTCAGATGCCATCAGACTTGCGTTAAACGCACGCAGTCTGTCTGACATGTTGATGAATCTTTGGGACTCTGGCTCCTCAGTGCCCGGCACGTAGCCTCTAAACAGCACGTTATCAGCGGCAATCAGACCGCCGGGCTTTACCATCGGTTCATAGGTCCTGAAAAAAGCCTCATAGCTGCCTTTCGCTGCATCAATAAACAGCGCATCAAACGGCCCGTATTCAGCTGCTTTTGCAGCGGTTTCCAACGCATCACCCTTGATGAGCCGGAATCGTTCAGCAACGCCGGCCTTCTTCACATTCATTTCTGCTTCTGCAGCGCGTTCGCTGTCTCTCTCAATGGAGATCACTTCAAGGTCCGGCAGTTCTTCCAATAGCCGAATAGCAGAGTAGCCGACGGCCGTACCGATTTCCAGGATGCGGGAAGTGCCGTTCATTTGCAGCAGCGTAATCAACGCATGCAGCGCTTCCCGATCCATGACTGGAATATAACGACGAAGCGCGTCCTGTTCCAGCTCAGCTGAAAATCCGCTGGTAGACGGAATCAGCTCTGTCAGATAGGTTTTTAAGGCATCCTGCTGCATCTGTAAAAAACTCCTTCGTTAACAGCCCGGATTATTTTATCACGGGGTTTTTCGAGTGTCAAAACAACTTCCTACTGATATTGCCCCACCGTCTGCTGGTGCTGCTCATACGTTTCGTTGAAATAAATATTTCCCTCTGGGGAGTGATAAAAGTAGAGATAGCTGTGTTCCTCCGGGTTTTCGACAGCCTGAATGGAAGCTACTCCCGGATTGTTGATCGGTCCTGCAGGCAGACCGGTTTGATTGTACGTGTTATAAGGTGATTCAATTTCGGTATCTTCGTTAAACGTACGTGAGAGTCTTTCCCCGTGCGCATAGGATACAGTAGGATCCATCTGCAGCGGCATTGGCACGCGCATCCGGTTTTCAATCACTCCGGAAATCATCGGCCGCTCTTCATCATTCTGCGCCTCACCCTCAATAATGGAGGCCGCCGTAAGCAGCTCATGAATTGTATAGTCACTCTCCCCTGTCAAGGCTGCGTTCAATTCCGCTTGCATCCGGTCCAGCATTGTCTCAATAATCTCCTCTGGCTGCGGGGTTTCCTCCAGGAAATCGTAGCGCGCCGGGAAGAGGTAGCCTTCAAGAGGTTCACGCAGATCCTCATCCAGTATTTCTTCTGTCAGCATGTCATACTGCTCAATCAGTTCATTCAAATAGTCTTCATCACGGGCCGTGCCGATGAGTTCTTCTACCTCCAAGCCAGATTCATCAGCTGCACGTGCAAAAATTTCTTCCGCCCAGAACCCTTCCGGAATAGTAAAGGAAAGTGCATATTCTTCCTGAACGGAGCCTTCCTTCAGCTCTTCTATGATGTCATCTACGCTCATAGCGGTGGAGAGCTGATACGTCCCTGCCTGAAAGCCGCTCTCATTCTGGAATCGTACATAATACCGGAACATCGTTGAACTGGATATAACTCCATTCTCTTCCAGAACTCCTGCTATCGTATCTGTACCGGAGCCAATTGGAATTTCCACCTCAACTTGTTCTGGTTCTTCCTCATCCACCGGGCCGAGAGAAGCCATTACGTATTGATACGATCCGAACGCGACCGCGGCTGCAACAAGAATCATAAGTACAAGCAGTGAAAAGACAATTTTTCGGACGAGTCCTGCTTCCTTTCGTCTCTCCTGCAGCAGCTTCTGATGCTGTTCACGGCGCTGCTGCTTTTTTTCTTCTTTTGATAATTCTGTCATCCCATTCTCTCCCTCCCAGCCCGGTGAACACGAATACATGTCCACCGACAAAACTGCGCTGGACAGCTGTCACACAAAACAGAGCGGCCCCCCTGAAGCAGCCTGCTTCCGGAACCGCCCTGCTTTATCCTGCAGGCTGCTTATATTTTACTGATCCTCGTCCAGATCTTGGATCGTATTGAATACTTCCTGGACCATATCCCATTCCTCTTCCGTTTCAATTGGGAAGAGAGAGAGATCTTCGCCTCCAGTATCCTCATAACGGAAGGCGTGCACCTCTACTTCGTCTTCGTCTGATTCTCCGGTTCCCTCCGGTGCAATCAGCACATAAGAGTGACCTGTCTGCGGGTTATCGAATTCCAGCACCTTTTCAAATAGGTGCTCGTCGCCTGTTTCCTGATCCGGAATAATGATCCGGTTATCATCCTCAGCAGGCTTTCTGATTTTCAGATCGGAATCTGCCATCGTCTCAATCGCTCCTTTACGGTCTGCTGTCGAGATAATTTTGTAAAATCATCACAGCAGCCATTTTATCGATTACTTTTTTCCGTTTCTTGCGGCTGACGTCTGCACCGACCAGCATCTTTTCCGCTGCGGAAGTCGACAGACGTTCATCCCACATCTCTACGGGTAACTCTAATTCCCTTCTCACCTTCTCTGCAAACGCCATGCAGAGTTCGGCACTGGGACCGAGGGTTCCGTTCATGTTTTTCGGAAGCCCGACAACGACCGTTGAAACGTCGTGCTCGTTGAAAAGCTGTTTCAGCTCACGTAAATCGGCCTCTTCCTCTGTTCGACGGACTGTTTTCACACCCTGGGCGGTCCAGCCGAAGGCATCGCTTACAGCGACGCCGATCGTTTTCGTGCCGACATCCAGACCTGCTGTTCTCATTTGTTTTGTCCATCCTTCAAGTATGACCGGACGAGGGCTTCAATCATTTCATCCCGTTCCAGCCTGCGAATCATACTACGTGCATCGTTGTGGCGCGGAATGTATGCAGGATCGCCGGACAGAAGGTAGCCGACAATTTGATTGATCGGATTATACCCTTTCTCCTCCAATGATCCGTATACGCTCTCGAGCACTTCGCGGACCTGTCTGTCCATTGAATCGTCATTAAAGTTGAATTTCATTGTTTTGTCCATGGAACTCATTGCTTTCCCGCCTTTCTATCGTGCCGGATTGTTTTCCATGCCCGGGTCAGCCCGCAGCTTATAAGAAGCGGGCATGCCGGCTTTGATTCTATTCTAGTACGAATTGCAAGAGAAGTACATGCTTCTCCTCTATGCTGTCACAATTTCTGACACTTTATTCAGTGCTTCCGGAATTTTTGAAGCGTCTTTCGCTCCAGCCTGTGCCATGTCAGGCCGGCCTCCGCCGCCTCCGCCGCAGACAGCCGCGACTTCCTTGATGAGCTTTCCAGCATGATAGCCTTCCTGTACAAGATCAGGAGATACAGCTGCGACAAAGCTGACTTTTCCGCCATGCGATGCACCGAGTACTAAAATCCCGGAGTCCATCTTCTCTTTCAATGAATCAGCAAGGCTTCTCAGCGCATTCATATCCGGCGCTTGAACCTGCTCTGCCAGAACCGGAACGCCGTTCACATGCTCAACTCGATCTAGAATAGCTGTCGCTTCGATCCGGCTGATTCGGGACGTAAGAGATTCGTTTTCCTTTTCTGCATCACGCAGCTGCTGCTGAAGCATCGATACGCGCTGCGGAACTTCTTCGGCACTTGTTTTCAGCGAAGCTGCTGTCTGCAGAAGCACATTCTCCCGTTCTTTCATATATTCATAAGCTTTTTGGCCAGTGACTGCTTCTATTCGTCTGATGCCGGCGCCGATACCTCCTTCCGAGACGATTTTGAACAGTCCGATCTCGGCAGTGGAGGCTACGTGGCAGCCCCCGCAAAGCTCCAGGCTGTAGTTTTCCATTTGCACGACGCGTACGCTGCTGGAATATTTCTCGCCAAATAACGCCATAGCGCCCATCTCTTTCGCCTGCTCCAGACTCGTTTCAAAAATCTCAACCGAAATCCCGTTCCAGATTTTCTCGTTGACGATTGCTTCTATTTTCTCTTTTTCCTCTGTGCTGACAGGTCCAAAGTGGGAAAAGTCGAATCGCAGTCTGCCTGGCTCCACTAATGATCCAGCCTGATTGACGTGCTCCCCTAATACATCCTTTAGTGCCTGATGCATCAAGTGGGTGGCAGAATGATTTTTAATGATGTCTCGCCGACGTTTTCCTTCCACCTCAGCAGTCACTTCTGCTCCAGTTGAGACAGTACCGGAAAGGACTGTCGCTTCGTGCAGATGCTGGCCGTTTGGCGCCTTTTGAACATCCGTAATTTCCAATTCTCCGCGGCTGCTTTTAATCAGGCCGGTATCTGCAGTCTGTCCACCGCTCTCCGCATAAAAAGGTGTTTCTGAAAGCATCAGATGAATACGGTCTCCTTCTCCGGCCATATCCGTGCGTGCCCCATCTTTCACAATGGCAGTAACAGTCGTATCAGCTGATAAAGCATGATACCCCGTAAAGACGGATGGCTCTGTAATAGCACCGAGCACTTCATCCTGCTGCTGCATGGAACCAGAGTCCTGCCGAGCTGCACGGGCGCGATCCCGCTGTTTCGCCATTTCAATCTCGAACCCATCCCGATCTGCTTTTAATCCTGCCTCTTCTGCGTACTCCTCGGTTAAATCAACTGGGAACCCGTACGTATCATAAAGCTTAAACATGCCTGGTCCATCCAGCGTTTCGCTGCCGGAAACTTTAGCATCGGCGATCATCTGCTGCAGCATTGTCAGCCCTTCATGAAGCGTTTCGTGAAAACGCTCCTCTTCGTTTTTGACGACCTTTTGAATGAACTCGGACTTTTGCAGGACTTCCGGATAGAAATCTTTCATTATTTCACCAACGACCGGAACAAGGCGGTACATAAACGGTTCGTTAATACCGAGCGTTTTCGCATACCGGACTGCGCGGCGCAGTAACCTTCTCAGGACATATCCACGGCCTTCATTAGATGGGAGTGCTCCGTCTCCGACTGCAAACGTTACGGTACGGATATGGTCAGCCACTACTTTAAATGCTGTATCCATTTCGCTGTCACGGCCGTATTCTTTACCGGAAATGGAGGCCGTCTCACGAATGATCGGAACAAACAGGTCTGTGTCGAAATTCGTTTTAGCGTCCTGAATGACAGAGACCATCCGCTCCAGTCCCATGCCGGTATCAATATTTTTCTTTGGAAGCGGCGTGTAGCTTCCGTCGCTGTTATGGTTAAACTGGGAAAACACCAGGTTCCAAATCTCCAAGTGACGTTCATTTTCTCCGCCTGGGAACATTTCCGGATCAGTTGGATCATCGCCGTACGCAGGTCCTCGGTCGTAGAAAATCTCAGTATTTGGTCCGCACGGGCCTTCCCCGATGTCCCAGAAATTTTCCTCGAGTCTGATAATGCGCTCTTCTGGAAGACCGACCTCTTCGTGCCAGATCTGAAATGCCTCGTCATCCTCCGGATAAATCGTCACGGCAAGCTTTTCCGGATCAAATCCGATCCATTTTTCGTCGGTCAGAAATTCCCATGCCCAATGAATCGCTTCTTTTTTGAAATATTCGCCGATCGAGAAATTGCCGAGCATTTCGAAAAATGTGTGATGCCTTGCTGTTTTCCCGACATTTTCAATATCATTTGTACGGATTGATTTTTGTGCATTAACGATACGCGGGTTATCAGGAATCACTCGACCATCGAAGTATTTTTTTAACGTGGCGACCCCGCTGTTGATCCAGAGCAGAGACGGGTCCTCATGCGGAACGAGCGAAGCACTCGGCTCCACTGCGTGCTGTTTTTCTTTAAAGAAATCGAGATACATTTGTCTGACCTGTGCAGATGTCAATTGTTTCATCGTTCATCTCCTCCTCGCAGTTTGCATAAAAAAATCCCGTCTCCCGGCTTCTTGCCAGGGACGAGATGCTCGCGGTACCACCCTTGTTACAGACGTATGTCTGTCGCTTAAAAGTGCGTAACGGGCACGTGCCGGCAGGGTTTATCCTGCACTCGGGAGCAGCAGCTGCAGCGCTTCTCTGAAGACTTCTTCCAGCCATGGAAGTCCTTCTCTGGCAGAGGGCTGCTGCAGCATTCTCCTTCATCGTCTTAGTTTATATCCGATACATATTATAGAGATACTTTCTATCAGCTGTCAAACGAATTTTCTTTTTTGGCTTCAGCGAGCCGCTCTTGAAGCGATGTAAAGCGAAGCAGCTCCTGCTCGGCCTGCACCGCTCTGTTCAGCGCCTCCCATTCCCCGCACAGCAGCAAAAATTCTCTCGCTCTCGTAATACCTGTGTATATCAGCTTTCTGCGAAGCATTCTGCTGTAGCTGCGGACCACCGGCATCACGACGATCGGAAATTCACTGCCCTGTGATTTATGAATCGAACAGCAGTAGGCATGGGTAATCTGCGAGAGCTCTGATCTGCCGTATGTGACCTCGGTTCCATCAAATGAAATAACAAGCTGCATCTTTTTATCCGTCGTTTCTTTTTCTGTCAAAATGGCTACGATTTCGCCGCGGTCACCATTGAACACATTTTCTTCCGGATTGTTGACCAGCTGGAGCACGACATCCCCCTTCCGGTAGACGATGTCGCCATACTGTACTTCACGGACTTTGCCGGTCTTCGGATTAAACAGCTCCTGCAGCATCGTATTGAGCTTTGTAATGCCAGCGGGGCCTTTATACATCGGAGCCAGAACCTGAACATCCTTTGCAGTGTACCCCTTTGCTTTTGCTCCGCTGCAAATTTTTTTCACTGCATCCTCCACCGATTCCGTCCGGCAGGGGAAAAAGCGCAGGTCCCTGCTCGACGTATCGATCTCATCAGGCAGCACCCCTGCTTTTACCTCATGTGAAAACGTAATAATATGCGAGTCTTCAGACTGTCTGTAAATATCTGTAAGCCTCACGACCGGGATCAGCTCAGAGGCAAGCAGATCTGTCATCACCTGGCCCGGCCCTACAGAAGGAAGCTGGTCTTCATCTCCTACGATCAGCACCTGCATGCCTGAAGGAACAGCCTTAAACAGCTGGTTGGCAAGCCACGTGTCGACCATCGACATCTCGTCTAAAATTAACAGCCTGCCTTCAAGCTGATTCTCCTCATCCTTGTCAAAACCTTCCTCTTCGCTGCCTTTATATCCGAGCAGGCGATGAATCGTTGAAGCCTGCAGCCCGGTTGATTCGGTCATCCGCTTGGCAGCTCTCCCGGTCGGGGCGGCAAGCAAAAACGGGAATGCTTCTTTCTTTCCGCGATAATCATCCCGATTCAGCGAAAGCCCGTGCAGCTCAGCAAACACTTCAAGAACACCTTTAATGACAGTGGTTTTGCCTGTACCAGGACCCCCGGTTAGCATCATCAGCGATGCAGAGACAGCCGTTTCAACTGCCAGTTTTTGTGACGGGGCGTAGGTAATGCTGTAAGTATCCTCCACTTTTCCTAGCGCCTTATCAAGCTCAGCATCCGGAAATTCCTCCGGCTTCTCCTGACGCATCAACCTGTTCAGGTTCGTGGCTATTCCCTGTTCGGCATAATATAACGAGGGAATATACAAGCGGCCGTCGGCTTCCTCGAGTACGACCTTTTCTTCTTCATGCAATTCTACGGTGACATCCCCCAGACTTTCAGGAGATACAGTCTCGTTGCCTCGCGTTAGCAGCTCCAGCGCACCGTCCAGCGCCTGTTCGAGTTGAACGAATACGTGGCCTTCGTTCAGGCTCTGTTCGTACAGAATGAACAGCACGGCTGCTTTAAGACGGTCCGGATGGTCGCCGGTTACACCCTGCTTTTGTCCGAGCTGATCTGCCTTAATAAAGCCGACACCTTCTACATCCCCCACCATCTGATACGGATTTTCTTCGATAATGCGCAGGGCATCCGTCTGATAGGTTTGATAAATCTTGACAGACAGCTTCAGTCCAAATCCATATTCATACAGGCGCATCAGCACTTCTTCTATTCCCTGATCCTCCTGAAGCTGCTTGTAGATCAAATCGGCTTTTTCACTGTCGAGTTTAGGTATTTCAGTCAGTCTCGACGGCTTCTCCAGAATGATGGATATCGCCTTCGTCCCGAACGCTTCGACAATAGCAGAAGCTGTCTTCTTGCCGATCCCCGGAAACCGGTCGCTGGAAAAGTACAGCATCAGTCCATTGTGCGTATCCGGCATTTCTTTCTTATATGTATCAAAAGCAAACTGCTTCCCGAAACGGGGATGCTCTTTCATGAAACCGGAAAACGTATAGACCGTTTCCCGGTCCGGTTTTGCCATCAGTCCGACGACGACCGTTTCTTTCTCTGACAGTTCTTCGGAGGACTGGATGATTTTTAGTTTTGCGACCGTATACAGAGAATCCTCCTGGTGATAAATCACGTGAGAGATTTCTCCTTTCACAAACTCCTTTTCCTCCATCATCGGACCTCCCTATTCGTTGCCGAGTATTTTCAGCATCTGCTTCCGGCCGTTCTCTGCCAGCGCGTGCTCCGGCTGAATTTCCAGCGCCTTCTCAAACTGTTCCAGCGCTTTTTCTGCATCACCACGATAGGCCCATGTGACGCCCAGATTAAACAACGCATCGGCGTGCTCCGGTTCCAGTTCAAGCACAGCTTCGAATTCCGGAACAGCCAGCTCTACTTGTTCTGTCTGAGCCAAAGCCAGACCATATTGAAAGCGGGCCTCTGCATCTGCCGGACTCAGTTCACACGCTCTTGAGAGCGGAGCAAGCGCTCTTCGTGCTTCTCCTGCCTGAAATTGACTCATTCCGAGCATGTAATAAACGTCTGACTGCTCCAATCCCGCTTGAACAGCCTGCTGATAAACAAGAATCGCATCCTGAAACTTATCCTGGTTGTAATATAAGTTTCCAAGTCCGTAATAAGCCGTGCCTGCTTGGTTGTTCAGTTCAATCGCCTTTTCATAGAAAATCGCTGCCCGCTCTTCTTCATTCACCGCTGCGAGCAAATTACCAAAGTTAATAAACGCCGTGTCATCTTCCGGATTTTCTTCAATCGCTTCATTCAGAAGCTTTGCTGCCTCTTCAATATTTCCATCCTGCATCTCCTGAACAGCTTGTGCGTTTTTGTCCATACCAATACCTGCCTTTCTGTCCTCACTCATTCCAAATGTGCCGCAATCAGATGCTGCTGTTTTCAACTGCACCTGTTAAAGGGAGAAAGGTTCATGACTCATGCCATGAACCTGGTCCTGCGCCGTCAGGAAGACAGTGCAGCTGCTTTATACACCTGATCGATCGTACCCCCGCCAAGGCAGACGTCCCCGTTGTAGAAAACGACATACTGGCCTGGTGTCACTGCTCGTTCCGGCTCCTCAAATGTCACATCCGCTGATCCATCTGCGTTCACGGTGACGGTGACCGGCTTGTCCTCCTGCCGGTAGCGGAATTTAGCCGTACAGCTGAATTCCGCTGCCGGTGCAGCTCCGGAAATCCAGTTCACGTGTGCTGCTTGTAAACCTTCGGAATAAAGCAGAGGGTGATGATAGCCCTGACCGACAATCAGCACATTGCGGTCTAAATCTTTATCGACGACAAACCATGGTTCACCTGCACCGCCGATCCCGAGTCCCTGTCGCTGTCCGAGCGTATAATACATGAGTCCTTCATGAGTCCCTTTTTCTTCTCCATCCGGCGTTTCCATCTTTCCGCTTTTAGCCGGCAGAAACTGCATCAAAAACTCTTTGAAGTTGCGCTCTCCAATGAAACAGATGCCGGTGCTGTCTTTTTTAGCTGCAGTCGCAAGCCCTGCGCTGCTCGCGATCTCGCGGACTTCCGGCTTTGGAAGATGTCCGAGCGGGAACATCACTCTGCTCAGCTGCTCCTGGCTCAGCGCGTTGAGGAAATAGGTTTGATCTTTATTCGTGTCTACTCCTTTAAGAAGCTTCACTTCCCCGTTTTCCACTGTCTTACGCGCATAGTGGCCGGTCGCAACGTAGTCTGCTCCGAGAGCCATTGCATGATCCAGAAACGCTTTAAATTTAATTTCTTTATTGCACATCACGTCCGGATTTGGCGTTCGGCCTGCTTTATACTCGTCCAGGAAATACGTAAAAACGTTATCCCAGTATTCCTTCTCAAAGTTCACGGTATAATACGGTATTCCGAGCTGATCGGCTACCGCTGCCACGTCCTCGTAATCTTCCGTAGCGGAACAAAATCCGCTGTCATCACTGTCGTCCCAATTTTTCATGAAAATGCCAACGACATCATAGCCCTCTTCTTTCAGAAGGTGGGCCGTAACCGAGGAGTCAACGCCGCCCGACATTCCGACAACTACTCTGATCCCTGTGTTGTCTGCCAAAACAGACACCTCCTTTTTTGAATCCGCTGGCTTCATGCCAGCTCTTTATTAATGGAGCACCTTCATTCGCTGGAGAACCCGTAAAAGGGCCGCTGCTGTTTGCTCCATGTGTGCCTCTGTCGTTCCGAGTCCGAAACTGAACCGGACAGCCGAGCGCCCTCGTTCTGAGTCTCCGTGCATCGCTGTCAACACGTGCGATGCTTCAATGGATCCCGCTGTACAGGCAGACCCGCTGGAAACTGCAATGCCTTCCAAATCCAGATTCATCAGCAGCTGCTCCACGTTAGCGCCGGGAAAGCTTATATTCAGTACATTTGACAGACGTTCATGACGGTGCCCGTTTACGACAAACTCCACGCCTCCCTGCTCGAGATGCGTTAGCAGCAGATGCCGGAACCGTTCTTGTTCAAGCTGTTTCTGCTCCATATTTTCAAGCGCGAGGCGAAGCGCTTCCGCCATTCCCGCTGCTAGCGCCGTGCTCTCTGTCCCTGCCCTGCGCTTTCGTTCCTGTGATCCGCCGTAAAGCAGCGGATCGAGCTGAATACCTTTGCGCACATAAAGAAAGCCGGTGCCGTTTGGGCCGTTGAATTTATGCGCAGAGGCAGCCAGCATATCAATCCCAAGCTCGGTAACGTTCAGCCTCCGCTTTCCAAGAGCCTGAACTGCATCTGTGTGAAAGACAGTCTGATGCTCCTTTAGAAGCGCCGCCGCTTCCTGCACCGGCTGCAGCACCCCTGTTTCGTTATTCGCTGTCATGAGGCTTACGAGTATGGTTTCGTCGGTTAGTGCCTGCTTCAGCTCCTCGAGGCTGATACGGCCTTCGCTGTCGACATCAAGATACGTTACGCGGAAGCCCTCTTTTTCGAGAGCGCCGCAGGCGTGCAAGACACCGTGATGCTCAGTTACAGCAGTAATGAGGTGCCGGCCGAGATGCTGATGCCGTCTTGCATACCCCATAATCGCCAGATTGTCAGCTTCTGTGCCGCCGGCCGTGAGCACGATTTCATCTGCAGAAGCTCCAACAGCTTCCGCAAGCACCTTTCTCGACTGCTGCAGCGCTGCTTTAGATTCGCGGCCGAAATGGTGTGTGCTCGACGGGTTTCCGTAAACGCTGGTGAAATACGGCATCATCGCCTCAGCTGCTTTCGGGTGGACCGGTGTCGTAGCAGCATGATCCAGGTAGATCCGTTCCATTCTATTTCTTCCTTTCTATCCGTTACTTACACTAAATATAAAACATGTAATTATCCTGGCTTCCTTCATCTTTAAAATTCGCCAGGTCATCAAGCGTCGTTGAATCAAGCACGTCTTTTACAGCATCTCTGATTTTAATCCATAAATCCCGCTTTGCCGGCTCTTCATCATCGATGATTTCAACAGGAGTTATCGGTCCTTCCAAAACGCGGATAATATCTCCTGCCGTAATCGTTTCCGGATCTTTCGCGAGCATGTAGCCGCCGTAAGCACCGCGTACACTTTTTACGAGCATGGCATTTCGAAGCGGTGCAATCAGCTGCTCCAGATAATGCTCGGAAAGTGAATGCTCTTTGGCAATCGACTTGAGTGAAATTGGCCCTTCACCATGTTTTTTAGCGAGTGCAATCATTATAGTAAGTCCATAACGTCCTTTAGTTGATATTTTCAACAGTCATCCCTCTTTCCCTCAGTCTGTTCATCCATTTTGCGCAATAATTTAATGAGAAGCCGGTGATGTGGCCGATCGTCAGACTGAACAAGATTGTCCCGACAAACACTGGACCACCGAGCATCCAGCCGGCAATAAGAACGATTACTTCCATATAAATACGGACTCGTGCAACCGACGCCCCGGTTTTTTCAGAGAGCGCGAGCATCACGCTGTCCCTGGGCCCGGCTCCGCACTGCGGAGAAATATAGAGTCCGATTCCAAACCCCATAATCACAATTCCAGCTGCGAGCATAATCAGCTGAGCCCCGAACATAGCAGGTGTTCCGAGCAAAAACAAAAAGATATCGACAAATATCCCGACAAGCAGCATATTTGCGTAAGCTCCGGCTTTTGGCAGCTCTTTCAACATCACAGAAGCTGCAGCGAGCAGCAAGAAGCCCATGATGATGGTCCACGTTCCGACGGTCAGCCCGAACTGATTCATCAAACCGATATGAAGCACATCCCAAGGAGCGCTTCCCAGCTCTGCTCGAATCATCAGCGCGATTCCGAAGCTCATCACAATAAGGCCTGCCGTAAAAACACTCCATCGGAAAAAGGAGCTGTCAGCCAGCGGACGATTTCTCAATTGTATCTCCTTCTTCCCCTGATTCTGCAGTCTATTATAGCATGAATCAAAAAACCTTTATATGACGCCATTTGCATTTTATCTGTGTTTCGATAGAATTGCAATGAGACTGCACCTTTGTGTGCGGAAAAGAGGGATGAACATGGATCTTTTTAATCAGCAGGCCGGCCGATCGCCGAAAGGACCGCTTGCTTCCAGAATGAGGCCCGCCACACTCGACGAAATACGCGGCCAGGAGCATATCATTGGAGAAGGCAGGCTTCTTCGCCGGGCGGTGGAAGCAGACAGGCTGTCGGCTATGATTTTCCACGGCCCTCCCGGCACTGGTAAAACGACGATGGCGCGTGTCATTGCGAATACAACATCGGCTGCATTTATACAACTGAATGCCGTTACTGCCGGTGTGAAAGATATCAAAGAAGTTACCGCTGCCGCAAAAGACCGTCTAACCTTTGATGAACGGCAGACGGTACTGTTTATCGATGAGATCCACCGTTTTAATAAAAGTCAGCAGGATGCTCTCCTTCCTCATGTAGAAGACGGAACGGTCATCCTTATTGGTGCCACTACGGAAAACCCGATGTTCGAAGTCAATGATGCTCTCCTGTCGCGATCCAGACTTTTCCGTTTGGAAAGGCTGTCAGACCAAGCAGTTAAGCAAGTACTCGAAGAAGCTCTGGCAGATAAGGAACGGGGCTTTGGTTCCTATGAGATCGACGTAAAGGATGAGGCAATGGACCACCTGATTCAGACAGCGCAGGGAGATGCAAGGACTGCGTTAAACGCACTGGAACTTGCCGTATTAACGACAAACCCGGATGACACCGGCACCATTGTAATTAATTTAGAAGCTGCAGAAGAATCAATTCAAAAACGAACGGTTCAGTACGATAAAAAAGGCGATAACCACTATGACACGGTTTCCGCCTTTATCAAAAGCATTCGCGGATCGGACCCCGATGCCACCCTTTACTGGCTTGCTAAAATGATTTATGCAGGTGAAGATCCCCGATTCATCGCAAGACGACTTTACGTGCACGCGGCAGAGGATATCGGTTTGGCCGATCCCAACGCGTTGTTAATCGCAGAAGCAGCCTTTCAGGCGGTAGAGTTTATCGGAATGCCTGAAGCTCGGATTCCATTGGCAGAAGCGGCGCTTTATCTGGCCACTGCCCCTAAAAGCAATGCTGTTATTACAGGCATTGACGAGGCGCTGAAAGCTGTTGAGAAAGAGAAAACTGGCGATGTTCCGCTGCATTTACGAGATGCTCATTACAAAGGAGCCGCCCGGCTCGGACATGGAGAAGGCTATTTGTATCCGCACCACTATGAGCATCACTACGTCGTGCAGCAATACCTGCCCGACCACATGCTCAACCGCCGATTTTATACTCCTTCCATTAACGGCTATGAAAAGACCGTTCAAAAGCGGCTCGACTATTTTGATGCTCGGAAAAAGAGCTGAGCACAAGAAAAAGCTGATTTACTAAAGGCACACAAACCTTAGTAAATCAGCTTTTTTGTTAAAACATAAGAGCCCCATTATGCCGCAGCTGTAACTCGCTTTGAACCTGCCCTGGCAGGTGGGTGCCCTGTCCACAGGGCCGGACGTCCCGACGTTGCGGGCTTGCCCATTCCGGCGGAACCCTCAGGCTCCCAATGTAAAAATGTTGGCTCAAAACCGTCTTTTTACGCGTACATCTCAGGACTCTTATAGTTGCTAACGTTGAGTACGGTTTTATCATAGCGCACGTAAATGGAAAATGCAAGCTATAAGACGAAAAATTCTGTCAATTTATTTCACAAAATGCTGACGGTCCTGACAGATTCCGGCAGCATCGATAACATGCATACGGTTGTTCGGACCGGTTACATCCGAATGGCTATGCTTGATTCATCGGATACAACTTTACGAACAGGAACACTTGTCAGCGGATTAGAAAAGCCGGCAGTCGTTCGGCTGCCGGCTCGTCGCTTTCCGTTCTTCCTTGTATCAGGCCTATAGTTGGCTTACGATGATTCGCTTGACTTTTTTTCTTTAACAGAAAGATGCAGCTCATCCAGTTTGGCTTGATCCACTGATGATGGAGCATTGGTCAACAGGCAGCCTGCACTCGCTGTTTTCGGAAATGCAATTGTATCCCGGAGATTGTTCCGGTCTGCAAGAATCATGACCAGCCTGTCAAGTCCAAGTGCAATACCGCCGTGCGGAGGCGTTCCATACTCAAACGCGTCCAGCAGGAACCCAAATTGCTCATACGCTTCTTCCTTTGAGAATCCGAGCGCCGCGAACATGTCTTCCTGAAGTCCACGCTCATAAATACGCTGCGAGCCTCCTCCGAGTTCGTATCCGTTCAAGACCAGGTCATACGCTTCTGCCCGCACTTTCTCGGGCGATTCGGTCAGCAGATGCTCATCTTCTTTTACTGGCCGTGTAAACGGATGATGCTCCGCTGCGTAGCGGTCCTCCTCTTCATCGTAGGAGAGCAGCGGGAATTCCGTTACCCATAGGAAATCAAACGTGCCTGGTTCCACAAGCTCTAAGTCTTTAGCGAATTTCACACGCAGCGCGCCGAGTACATCCCACACGACCTGCAGTTTATCAGCTGCAAACAGCAGAATGTCCTGTGGTTCAGCTTGAAATGACTCTTTTAACGCCTGTGCTTTGTCTGCATCGAAGAACTTTGCGATCGGACCTTTCAGTTCCCCGGCTTCATCCACCTTCAGCCAGGCGAGCCCTTTAGCTCCGTAAATGGCTGCAAACGAACTTAGTTCGTCGAGCTCTTTCCGGGAGTAGTTAGGCGCTTCCGCTTTTACACAGATCCCTTTGACCGCTCCGCCGGAGGCAACTGCTCCTGAAAACACCTTAAAGCTTGTATCCTGGACGATGGTTGAGACATCCTGGAGCTCCATACCAAAACGGGTATCGGGTTTATCCGAGCCGAACCGGTTCATCGCTTCCTGATAGGTCAGCCGCTTAAACGGGGCTTCGACCTCTGCACCGCGCAGTTCTTTTACGAGCTTTTGCATCATGTTCTCTGTCATTGCAAGCAGCTCTTCCTTTGGCATGAAGGACGCTTCAATATCCACCTGCGTGAATTCCGGCTGGCGGTCTGCACGAAGATCTTCATCACGGAAGCAGCGTGCTATTTGGAAATACCGCTCAAATCCGGAGACCATAAGCAGCTGTTTAAACAGCTGTGGAGACTGTGGCAGCGCATAAAATTCACCATGGTGTACACGGGACGGAACCAGATAATCACGGGCTCCTTCCGGTGTGCTTTTCGTAAGCATCGGTGTCTCCATTTCCATAAAGCTTTGTTCGTCGAGAAAGTCACGAATCAGCTTTGTCGTTCTGCTTCTCAGCTTCATCGTTTCTTGCATGGCAGGACGCCGAAGATCCAAATAGCGGTATTTCAACCTCACATCCTCATTCAGTTCGGCCGTATCCTCTACGACGAAAGGAAGCCCTTTCGCTGCGTTTAATACGCGAATAGCTGTAATCATGACCTCAATCCGGCCCGTCGCTATTTTCGGGTTCACATTTGCTTCGTCCCGTTCCATGACGGTTCCTTCGACTTCGATCACATACTCGCTTCTGACATCTTCTGCCGTCTTGAGTGCCTCCGGATTCTCTTCTCCATTAAACACAATTTGAACTTGTCCGCTGCGGTCGCGTAGATCAATGAAGATCACTTGCCCGAGATCACGGCGTTTTTTCACCCATCCTTGCAGCACGACGCTGCTTCCTGTTAATGCTTCAGACAATTCTCCGCATACGTGTGTTCGTTGTCCCATTACGCTTATTCCCCTTTCAGCCATGCTGACGTTTTTGCTGGTGCCTCTTCGAGACGGACCAGCTGCTGATCTCCGGTTTCCATATCTTTCAATGTGACCTGATTGTCTTTTAGTTCCTCATCGCCGATTAGAAGCACTACCTTCGCTCCCTGCCGGTTCGCCGCCTTCATTTGAGCCTTCATTTTTTTACCTGTATAGTCGGTATCTGCCGCCACGCCAGCCGCCCGTAATCCGTGCAAGAGTTTAGGCACAACGGCTTTAGCCTCGTCGCCGATAGCCGTGATATACGCGTCAAGCGGCGCCTCATCCGTTAGTTGGATACCCTGAACTTCCAGAGCCATAAGAAGTCGCTCAAAGCTCATGGCAAATCCAATTCCCGGCGTTTCCGGTCCGCCAATGTCTTCGACTAAGCCATTGTACCGCCCGCCGCCTGCGAGCGTTGTGATCGCGCCAAATCCTTCTCCGTCCAGCATAATTTCAAACGCTGTGTTGTTGTAGTAATCCAACCCTCTCACGAGTGATGAATCCACCGTGTAATCGAGGCCCATATCGTCCAGGTATCGTTTCACGTCATCAAAATATGCGATTGATTCATCATTCAAGTAATCGAGTATGGAAGGAGCTGTCGAAATCAGCTCGTGATCCCGGTCTTTCTTGCAGTCGAGAATCCGCAGCGGGTTTTTGTGAAGCCGCGTTTGACAATCCTCACAAAACTCCTCAATACGGGTAGCAAAATGTGCAGTCAATGCTTCCCGGTGAGCATTTCTGCTTGCTGTATCCCCGAGACTGTTCACCACAAGGCGAACCTGCTTTAAGCCAAGCTCTTTGTAAATATCCATCGCGAGCGCCATCACTTCTGCATCGACAGCAGGATCGGCGCTGCCAAGCGCCTCGACTCCAAATTGCACAAACTGCCTCATACGTCCGGATTGCGGCCGCTCATAACGGAACATTGGACCGGTGTAGTAAAGCTTTACAGGCTGTTCTACCCAACCGTGCATTTTTTCAGCCACATAGGACCGTACGACCGGAGCAGTTCCCTCTGGCCGAAGCGTTAAACTTCTGCCGCCGCGGTCTTTAAATTCGTACATTTCTTTTTGGACGATATCCGTCGTATCCCCGACCCCTCTTGCAAACAGCTCCGTCTGCTCAAAAATAGGCGTCCGGATTTCCTTGTAATTATACCGGCGGCAGATATCACGGGCTTTCGCCTCGATGATCTGCCATTTCTCCGCTTCACCAGGAAGTATATCCTGCGTGCCCCGTGGTATTTGAAATGCCATGCTGAATCCTCCATTCATCTGCGTTTATCTATTATTCTGCGGGCATACAAAAAGACCCCCGTCTCTGACATAGTCAGGGACGGGAGCCTGAACAGCCCGTGGTACCACCCTAGTTGAAGCATACTGCTTCCACTCAAACCGGTTAACGCCCGGAAACGTTTCTGCCTACTGGTCATTCAGCAGAACACCTACGAAGTGTTCGTTCACGGGCACCGGCAGCTGTACTTGCAGCCCAGGGTACAACTTCTCTGAAGCACGGTGTGCTCCCGCTACTTTTCTTCATCACTGGTGTTTTCATCATGTTTTTTATCATACGAATTACACGGAGTAATGTCAAGTTCCTTTCTCCATGCTGTCGACGATGAGTGTAACCGGTCCATCGTTAGTAAACTGCACGTCCATCATTGCACCGAATACTCCGGTTTCAACGTGGAGGCCATGAACCGAGCGGAGCCGTTCATTGAACGCATGAAAAAGCTGCTCTGCTTCTGCCGGCGGCGCAGCCTGCATGAAGTTCGGCCTTCGTCCTTTTCGGACGTCTCCATAGAGCGTAAACTGTGAAACGGAAAGGATGCTGCCGCCGGTATCACCGACAGACAGATTCATTTTGCCGGCGCTGTCTTCAAAAATACGCAGCCCGGCAATCTTATCAGCCGTATAGACTACATCCTTTTCTTCGTCTGAGTGTGTTACACCGACGAGCAGCATGAGCCCGTGGTCAATTTGGCCATTGAGCTCTCCATCTGCTGTCACAGACGCATCTTTTGCGCGCTGAACGATCACTTTCATGTGCGAAATCCTCCAATCAATGCATCACGCGGCGTACCGTATAGATGTCCGGAATCTGTTTAATGCGATCCACCACTTTTTGCAGGTGAGCCGTATGCTGAATCGATACCGTCATATCTATTCTTGCCATCTTGTTTTTATCTGCTTTTCCCGTCACAGCGTGAATATTTGTCTTTGTTTCTGCTACTGCCTGAAGTACATCGTTTAAGAGGGACCGACGGTCATAGCCGGAAATTTCAATATCCACATCATAATTTTTAGACTGATTCGGCTGTTGCTCCCAATCCACTTCCAAGAGCCTCGCATCTTCTTCCTGCTGAATATTCGGGCAGTCTGCACGGTGAATGGAGACGCCGCGCCCTTTTGTTATATAGCCGACGATCTCGTCACCTGGGACGGGATTACAGCAGCGGGAAAGACGGATCATCAAATTGTCGATTCCTTTTACCTTTACCCCGGTCTTATCCTTTTTCTGAACAGCTCGCTGATTAGGCTTCAAATCGCCGACGGCTTCGGTAAGCGTTTTGCCTTCTGCCGCGGCTTCCTCCTGCCGGAGCGTATCCGTCAGGCGTGTAACGACCTGGGCCGCTGTAATGCCGTGGTAGCCGACAGCCGCATACATATCCTCTTCTGTCGTAAAGCTGAATTTATCCATCACTCTGGACAAATTGTCTGACGTAAGCACCTGCTTTGTCGTAAAGCCTTTTTTCTCAATCTCTTTTTCAATGAGGTCTCGCCCTTTTTCAACATTCTCATCGCGCTTTTCCTTTTTAAACCACTGCCTGATCTTGTTTTTCGCATGCGAGCTCTGCGTGATTTTCAGCCAGTCCTGACTCGGGCCGTATGAGTGTTTGGAGGTTAAAATTTCGACGATATCCCCCGTTTTGAGCTGGTGATCAAGGGGAACCATCTTCCCATTCACCTTGGCTCCTATACAGCGGTTGCCAACTTCGGTGTGGATCCGGTAGGCAAAGTCGAGCGGAACCGAGCCTTTCGGAAGCTCCATCACGTCGCCTTTTGGTGAGAATACGAAAACCATGTCGGAAAATAAATCAATCTTCAGTGATTCCATGAATTCCTGCGCATCACTCGTGTTGTTCTGCCATTCGAGAATTTCCCGGAACCAGGACATTTTTGTTTCCAGCGATTCAGCGTCATCCACTGTTTTGCCTTCTTTATAAGCCCAGTGAGCCGCTACACCGAATTCAGCTACTTTATGCATGTCCTCTGAACGGATTTGAACTTCCAAAGGATCACCTTTGGGTCCGATAACCGTCGTATGAAGCGACTGATACATGTTTGCTTTTGGCATCGCAATATAGTCTTTAAACCGCCCCGGCATCGGCTTCCACTGTGTATGGATAGTCCCCAGCACGGCATAGCAGTCTTTAATGCTTTTTACCACGATCCGAATGGCGAGCAGATCGTAAATTTCGTTAAACTGCTTGTTCTGCAGCACCATTTTACGGTAAATGCTGTAAATATGCTTGGCACGACCATGAATATCCGCTTCGATCTGCATGCCTGCAAGCCGGTCCTTTAACAGCTCCTGCACCTCTTCAATGTAGCTCTCACGCTCCACGCGCTTCTTTTTCATTAAGTTCACGATCCGGTAGTACTGCTGCGGATTCAGATAGCGGAGCGACGTATCCTCCAGCTCCCATTTAATCTTGGATATACCGAGGCGGTGGGCAAGCGGCGCAAAAATCTCCAGTGTTTCGTTTGAGATTCTCCGCTGTTTTTCCGGAGGCAGATGCTTGAGAGTCCGCATATTATGAAGCCGGTCAGCAAGCTTAATGAGAATCACACGGATGTCCTTAGCCATCGCAACGAACATTTTCCTGTGATTTTCCGCCTGCTGCTCTTCCTTGGACTTATATTTAATCTTCCCGAGCTTCGTCACCCCGTCGACGAGCATGGCAACCTGCTCACCAAACTTCTGCTCGATTTCTTCCAGACCGATATCCGTGTCTTCAACGACGTCATGCAGAAAAGCCGCCGCTACTGTATCCGGGTCCATCCCGAGATCGACCAGGATGCCCGCTACCTGAACGGGATGCCAGATATACGGCTCACCCGAACGTCTGTACTGTTCCCGGTGGGCATACCTTGCCAGTTCATAGGCCTCCCGCAGAAACGCTGTATCATCTGCGGATAAATATTCTGCAGCTTTTTCAAGTACTTGTTCACTGGTCATGGAATCACCCTGCATTTTCTTTAGAGATTTCCGGGAAGTTCCTGCTGGGAGCGGCGTCACTCCGGCATATACCGGTTTGTCGAATTAACCCGATTATATACTATATCGGCCCGCATTTATACGGTCCTGCATAGAGATTATGTAACAAGAAAGCGACATGGTTCTGTTAAAAAAGAACCTGCCGCTCGAATGCTCATTAATATGTCATGAGCGTAAATACGTCGTACTCTTTCAGACGGTCAGCCCCGTCAAGATAGCTCAGCTCGATCATGAAGGCGATCCCCGCCACAACGCCGCCCATTTTTTCAACCATTTTGATGGTTGCTTCGATGGTGCCTCCGGTTGCAAGCAGATCATCTGTAATCAGGACACGCTGACCCGGCTTAATGGACCCTTTATGAATATTAAGGGAATCTTTACCATATTCAAGTCCATAATCGACTTCCAGCACTTCCCGAGGCAGTTTACCTGCCTTACGAACTGGCACAAAGCCTTTGCCAAGTGCTACGGCAATCGGACATCCGACTACAAATCCGCGTGCTTCTGGACCGACGATAACATCAATGTCCCGGCCGTATGCGAACTCTGTCATCGCTTCAATTGCTTTTTTATATGCTTCTCCATTTTCCATCAGCGTCGTAATATCCTTAAAGCGGATACCTTCTTTTGGAAAATCTTCTACTACTGTTACGTACTGCTTAAAATCCATTCGTTTTTTCCTCCTAACGGCTGTGCGTCTCCACACTTGCCGTATTCGTCATCTGATCCAGCTGTTTTTTCAGGGAGCGGTACGTTGAGTAGCAAAGCTCCTGCTGAATGTTTGTTTTTTCCAGTCTGGAAGTGTAAAGCTCTGATTCCGACAAATCCCGTTTCTCAGGACGATCGTTAACAGAAATAACACCATCGTTTATTTTAACAAATCCGAGCTCAAAAAACACGTTTGACATGAAAGAAATCATTGATTCGCTCCAACCCTTGTGAACGGCGAGCTTTTTCAAGTGCTGATTCATATCAAATGATCCGCGTTTTTGAAGAAATGCGTAATACCATTTAAATTGATCACGCGAGGGAGCCGGTGAAAAAAAGTAATCATTCTCATCATGGAACACGACATCAAGCTGCTCTAGTGATGTGAGCTGCTGCATAACGGTTCGCAGCTGTTTCATGGAGTCCGGAGTATCATACAGCGTAACATGTGACGCTTTTGCGAGAACGGGAGCTGCTTCTTCCGGATTCGCACAGCAGACCGTTTCCCACGTATCCGGCGTTTCTGCAGGAGCCGATTCGCTGAAATGCACGAGGACGCGAGGCTCCGTTTGCTTGGTTAAATACTGACGGCTGCCCCGGTGATCAAACAGCTGCCACTCATCAATCTTTATATCCTCTACGATCATCTGCGGTTTCACGCGTCCATTCCATTCATTGATGGAAAGTTTGCCGACAGCAGAAAGTGCAGCCAGAGGCGAAATAGACTTCTCTGCCGCTCCCATTCGAAAGGCGATCACGTCCAGCGAGGAGCTGTGATCACTGTTCGTAAGCGTCAGCTTTAAATGATCTTTTGTAGAACCGATCACCTTCGCCTGCTCCACTAATGCACGTCGGATCAGGATTTTTGGCGCAGGATTCCCCATGCCGAAGGGAGCCATAGCAGCCAGATCCTGAATTGTTTTTACACTGATTTCATCAACAGAAACTTCGAGATCGACGTGAATTTTCTTCAGATAATCTTCTGCTGTTAACGTTTCGTCAGCAATTTGAATGAGGCCGCTGCGTAAGCTGTCGATATCCTTTCGCTCCATCGTTAATCCAGCCGCCATCGGATGTCCGCCAAAATGAGGCAGGAGATCCCGGAATTTAGAAAGAGACTGAAACATGTCAAAGCCCTCGATGCTTCTCGCAGAACCTTTTGCCGTCTTTCCGTCTTCAAGCAGGCTGAGCACGATTGTCGGACGATAAAACCGCTCGACAAGCCGGCTGGCTACAATCCCGATCACTCCTGGATTCCATCCTTCTCCTGCAACAATGATTACGGGCGGAACACCTTGCTCTTCTACTTTCTGCTCTGCTTCAGCAGCAATTTCTTTCACAAGCTCCTGCCGTTCCCGATTCAGCCCATCAATCATACTAGCTGTATCCTCTGCTTCGCTTGGATCCTGCGTCAGAAGCAGTTCTACGGCAGGGTCAGCGGAATCAAGCCTGCCTGCAGCATTCAGACGAGGTCCGATGACAAAGCCAACTGTTTCTTCATCCAGCTCATCGCGGCTCGTGCCGGCTGCCTTCAACAAGGCTTCCAGTCCGGGACGGAGGCGCCCCTGCATAGCCTTCAGTCCCTCGGCTGCCAGAATTCGGTTCTCGTCCTCTAAAGGCACTAAATCGGCGATGGTTCCGACCGCTGCAAGATCAAAAAATTCGTTTGGAAGCCGCCCGAGCAAGGCCTGTGCTACTTTAAAAGCGACGCCGACACCGGCCAGCTCCTTAAATGGATACCCGCAGTCTTCCTGCTTAGGATTGATGACAGCAAAGCCATCAGGCAGTGCCGGCGGCGGCTCGTGATGGTCTGTAATGATTAAGTCGACGCCCAGCTCTTTAGCAGCATCAGCTTCCTTCACACCAGAAATGCCGGTATCAACTGTGATAATCAAGGTGACACCTTCTTCGGCAGCTTGTTTAAACGCAGGTTCGTTCGGGCCGTAGCCTTCAGTAAACCGGTTTGGGACATACCAGGCTGCCTCGGCTCCAGCGAGCGTCAATGCTGTATATAAAAGAGACGTGCTGGTAACGCCATCAGCATCATAATCTCCAAAAACAAGAATGCGTTCCTTATCCATGATCGCTTTATGTATGCGGTTTACTGCTTTTTCCATATCTTTCATAAGAAATGGATCATGCAGTTGTTCCGTTGTACCTTTTAAAAACAGCTGAATTTGTTCATCTGTTTCAAAACCCCGCTGCACTAGAAATTTAGCGGCTATAGAGGTTAGTCCTGTTCGCTGCTGAACGTCCTGGACCGGTCCGTCTGCGGGATTCGTAATTATCCATTTGGATGATGAATGAAGCATCTGTATTCCCCCTGACTTGTACATTATACATAAGCTGCCGGTTGGAAACAAACCTGTCAAGAGTCCCGGATTGACGCCTCCTGCTTCTGAACAGGTAATACGATGGATGTTTACGAAGCTCCATTTTTCAGTCCGACTTTTTGGCAGGTTAAGCACCCCCGATCAGAGTTTGTCTGTTTTTGATTCAAGTGCAATGCGGATCCAGGGGGGATCGCTGCAACAGCATCACCTAATTAACAATGAAAAGCCGCTTCGACATCCGGTCGAAGCGGCTTTATCTGAATTTAACATAAGGTTACTCGATGTGTGCGAAGAGATGCGCCTTATTTACCTGCCTCAGGTGCTGGAGGCGGATCATTCTTTTTCCGGTCTTTTCTGCGCTTTTGATTGTCTTTATCGGACGCTTCCCGCTCCTGCTTCAGCTGCTTTATTTCCTGTTGAAGCTGGTAAATCTTATACATGCCGACTAAGCCGGCAGTCACTGCCCCCATCAGAACAGACGCTAAAATAACCAGTACGAGCGGCCAGTCCCCCTGACCAAAGAGAAAGTTAACTTCTACAGGATCGACGTTAATAACAGCGAAAATTGCAATGATCAGGATCACAATCAGTCCTGCAATTAAACCCCATTGCCCTTTCATAGCTTTTCCTCCTCTGAGCTTGGATTAATATGTACACGGACATCGTGAACATACCCCGCTTCAATCAGCTTGCGTTTGACCTGCTTGCCGATCGCGTGACCAGCTTCGACCGTGATGTAAGGATCGACAGAAACTTTAATATCAATAATCACATAGTAACCGTGCTCTCTCGCCAGCAATTCATCCACGTTGACAACGCCTTCAACAGAGGCTGCTGCTTCATACATCCAGACTGTATCTTCATCATGAAGCACATGATCCATTGACTGGTGTATCGCTTCAGAACCAAGACTCCATCCCATTTTCATGATTAGCAGCGCGACGACAATGGTAGCTGCCGGATCTGCATAAACCGCTGCTTCCATACCGGCCGCAGACCCAAATACTGCTGCCCCGGCACCGATTAACACAGCCAAAGACGACAGAACATCGCTGCGGTGATGCCAGGCGTCTGTGATTAAAGCATCGCTTTTATACTTTTTACCCAATCTTACTTTATATTGAAACATCGCCTCTTTCACAACAATGGAAAACAACGCTGCATAAACAGCAGCCTGACCCGGAACGGGCACTTCCTGAAAGAAAGCCTGACCTGCACTGAAAGCTACTTCTATTCCGACGACAAAGAGCAGGACAGAAACGATAATAGCAGTGACCGTTTCCGCCTTGCCGTGACCGTAAGGATGATCTTCATCGGGCGGCTGCTGAGCGGCCCTGACCCCGATCAGCACCGCGATCGAGCTGACGACATCAGCGGCGGAGTGGAGTGCATCTGCTGTGAGGGCCCTGCTGTCTGCTACTGTGCCGACAATTCCTTTTACAGTTGCTAACACAGCATTTCCAGCGATACCGATCCAAGCTCCAAGCTGCACTTTTTTATAGCGAACGTCTCCGTCATCCAGCATGCCAGTTCCTCCTGTTCAAGCGACGATACCCCCGGATACAGTTCCGGGGGCGGAATTTCTTTATGTTGTGCTGTTTTCCTGCAGAGCCAGTTTTCGCTCTTCCTCAGCCTGTTTGGCTAGTTTTCGCTTGATGCTGCGGTACTTCATGATGCACCACAGCTGAGCTGCAATGAAGAGGGAGGAATAGGTTCCAGCTGCAAGACCAACGACAAGCGCCAGTGAGAAGACTCTCAGACCATCTCCGCCAAAAACGAGCAGCGCTCCTGCTGCAAAAACAACCGTCAGCACGGTGTTAATCGAACGGGCCAGCGTCTGCACGAGGCTTTTATTTACGACTTGGGCGAGCTTTTCGAAAGTTTCTACTTTTTCTTCACGCTCCATGTTTTCCCTGATCCGGTCAAAGGTGACGATCGTATCATTGATCGAATAACCTATGATCGTAAGCACCGCCGCAATAAACGGAATGTTCACTTCCATTTGTAAAATCGCAAAAACGGTGATGATAAACAGCGCATCATGAAACAGAGCGACGATGGCAGCAATCCCATATAAAAGCTCAAATCGGATGGTTACGTAGATAATGATCCCGACGGTTGCGATTAACACAGAAATAATCGCGTTTTGCGCTAGCTCCTGACCTACGATAGGAGAAACTGTGCTTACATTTGGCACCGCCCCGTACTCTTCTTCAAAATGAGACTGAATCTGCATTGATTCCTGCTGATCAAGGCCGCCGATAAAAGAGGCCCGGCCGATCTCGTTATTATCTCCGGCCAGGACAACATCGTCCGGCTCAAACCCTATTGACTGAAATTCGTTTTCAATTTCTTCGGCAGTAACTGCTTCCTCTGTCAGCACATCAACCGTCGTTCCGCTTTCAAAGTCGATGCCTAAATTGAGTCCCATCGTTGCCAGCAGAATAATCCCTGTCAGTAAATAAGCGAGAGTGATGCCGAAAAACGTTTTCCGATGACGGACGAAGTCCAGCTTCGACGTTTCATGATCAAAGTTCACGAATCTCACGCTCCTTTACTCCAAAAAGCTTCTGCTTGCGGTTCAGCGCCCTGCTGTTTACCCAGAGACCCAGCAGCAGCCTTGCACCAAATACAGCTGTGACAAAGCTAGTCAGGATGCTCACGATCAGCATGACGGCAAAGCCCTGTACGGCGCTTGTACCGAAATAAAACAGCACACCTGCTGCGAGAATAGTCGTGATATTCGCATCAAGAATCGTCGACAGCGACCTTCTGCTCCCTGCTTTAAAGGCGCTCATCACCGATCGTCCGTAGCGGAGTTCATCCTTTATCCGCTCAAACGTAATAATATTCGCATCGACAGCCATCCCGACACCAAGTATTAAGGCCGCGATTCCCGGAAGCGTGAGAACAGCGTTCAGCCAGTTAAAGATGACAAGCACCAGGTAAATGTACGCGCTGAGCGTAAGCACAGCGATCATTCCCATAAACCGGTAATAGAGAAGCATATAGCCGAAAATAAGCGCAATCCCAATGAAGCCTGCATATACGGCAAGCTCCATCGACTGTTCTCCAAGCTGCGCCCCGACAGAGTTCAGCTGAAGCTCCTCCAGCTCAACCGGCAGTGCTCCTGCATTCAAAATACCTGCGAGATCAGCCGCAGATTCCTGTGTAAAATCTCCGGTTATCATGACGTCGCGGGATTGGATCCGCTCGTCGACGCTTGGTGCTGAGACGATTTTAGAGTCTTCCCGCTGCATTTCTTCTTCGTACGAATCGCCTTCCTCATAGTCCAGCCAGATAACGAGTCGATTATCCGGAAACGGGCGCTGTGAGATTTCTTCCGTAATTTCACCGAACAAATTCGCATCATCCACGGTAACAGTCACAATCGGCTCGTTCGTCTGTTCCCTGAAGTTTTGACGAGCTCCGCCTTCTACCAAGTCAGAGCCATCCATTTTCAACTCGTCGTCTGTATCGCGGAATTCAAGTCGTGCCTGTGTGGACAGAAGCTCGCGCGCCTGCTCCTGATCATCTACTCCGGCGAGCTGTACGCGGATCCGGTCGTCCCCTTCGATATTAATACTCGGTTCTGACACGCCGAGCACGTCAATTCGCGCATTCAGTGCACTGACCGTATCTGTCAGCAGTTCACGGTTAATTTCTGTTCCTTCTTCCCCATCGAGAGGCTGCACTTCATACAGCACTTCGAAACCACCCTGGAGATCCAGACCAAGACTGATATCATCGACGTGATCCATAACGTTGGAGGCAATTAAAATTCCAAGCGCTGTAATGATCACGAAAAAGAGTGCGATCAGACTGCTGCGAACTCCCTTTCTTCTCTTAGCCAATGCCATGTCCTCCTTCTATCCATTCCGCACAAGCCTTATGTACGGCGGAACATCTGCCTCATTATAGCCAGTCGTTTTCCAGCCTGTCAATGAAGCATATCTTAAAGATCTTTCAGTGAAAAACTGCCTTTCGATGTAAACCAGTCGTCAGCTTTATACGCACCCACGGTCAGCTGCGTCATATAATCGGAAGCAGAGGTTTTAAACAGCTCCGCTGTGATCCAGTGCAGCCGGATGCTGTCCGGAATATCACTTTTTCGCTTCATCTTTTCCTTAAACGTATTCCAGACCTCTTCTTCTGTCACCTGTTCATGACCATATATGCGCCATTCTTCAGCTTTACTCACAAGCACAGGTCCGAGCTTTTCTTTCCACACATCCCATTGTTCTTCCATGGACGTTCTCCTCCTGTCAGGGCTGTTTTAAACTCAGTATATATGCTGCAGAAGCACCGGCAGCAAACGTTGCCAGGCTCATAAAGTCATTTCCGGCTCCAAAGCCGGGATAAATCGTAAAGACAGATCCAGTGATTAAACCGATAATGGCGGCATAAACACCCGCCGGATAATGCTGAAACAAATACTTAATTGCTTTGCTGCTCAAAATAAATCCTGTTACAACCCCTGCTCCAACGACTGCGATCACCGCAAAGTCAGGATTCGTGACAGAAAGGGCATTGGTAGCCGTATGGTAGACACCAAACAGCAGCAGAACAAATGCGCCGCTCACCCCGGGAAGAAGCATGGCCATACTGGCTGCCCATCCGGCAATAAAGAAGAGCCAGGCGTTACCTGCTGTCACTTCTATAATACCGGTTTCAGCGGCTCGCTGTGCAGTGTCGCCAATATACATAGCCCCTGCCGCAGTAAACAGCATCATCGCAAAATGGAATGGGCGAAACGAGCGGGAGGCTTCCGATTGTTTAATAAGCAGCGGAATGACACCGATCAGGAGCCCGGTAAATAAAAAGTTCGTTTCCTGAAAATAATTGCTCAAAAAATAATTCATGACGCCGGCGAGCAGTACAATTGCTGTTCCCATTCCTGCCGCAAGCGGAACAAGAAAACCGAGATGCCTGCTCCAGTCTCTGCTGAAAAAACCGCTGATTGCGCTGATAAAATCGCGGTAAATACCCAGTATCAATGCCATTGTTCCTCCACTTACGCCGGGTATGATATCGCAAATACCCATCATTGCGCCGCGGTACAAGTTTTTCCAATGCAAGATGCATAACTCCTTTATGTGTGACTGAAATGAGCCGGCAAAAGCCGTATGTATGGATCGGAGGATGCTGTTCCCGGACGATGAAGCGATCCCCGGGAACAGCATCCGCAAGCCAGATTATAAAAAAGGGAGCCCGCTCTGATACTTCAAGCAGGCGCCCTTACTCATCAATCCTGATTTGTTACTTCACGGACCGCCTGACGGTCAAACGTCAGCTTGTTCGCTCCGTCAACGTCTACAACAATACGATCTTCATCGATCGCATCAATCGTGCCGTGCAGACCGCCGATTGTAATAATTTTATCTCCCTTTTGCAGAGAAGCGTGCATCTGCTGCACTTTCTTTTGACGCTTCTGCTGAGGTCGGATCAGCAGGAAATAAAAAATAGCGAACATTAAAATTAATGGAATTAACGCCCCAAGTACATCCAAGTTCTTCACTCCCTTCTCCCATAAACGGCAGAAACCGATGTTTCTGCTTCGAAAACGACAGGACAGTATCCCAAAGTCTATTGTGCCCGAGTAACCGGTTAAAATCAATAAATAATATGTGTCTAAAAGTTTTTTGCATCCGCCTTGTTAAAGCCGTAGCTTTCGAAAAACGCTTCCCTGAAATCAAGCAGCCGGTCTTCCCGGATCGCCTGGCGGACATTTTCCATGAGCGTAAGCAGGAAGTGCAGGTTGTGGTAAGAGCAGAGTCGCAGTCCCAGTGTTTCATTGGACTTGATTAAGTGACGAATGTACGCACGTGAATAAGAAGCGCACACTTTACAACTGCAGTTTTCATCGAGCGGTCTGAAATCCCGGGCAAATTTAGCATTTCGCACGACGAGTCTGCCGCTGCTCGTCATGAGCGTGCCATTCCGTGCGATTCGGGTGGGCAGCACACAGTCAAACATATCAATGCCGCGGATCGCACCATCAATAAGGGAATCCGCAGAACCAACGCCCATCAGATACCTTGGCTTGTCATCTGGAAGGTACGGCGTCGTTTCCTCCAATACCCGGTTCATCATGTCTTTTGGTTCCCCAACAGAAAGTCCTCCGATTGCATAACCAGGGAAATCAAGGGAGGTGAGGTCTTTGGCACTTTGCTTGCGCAGGTCTGCATATTCTCCGCCTTGAACGATGCCAAACAATCCCTGATCATCCCGGCCATGTGCCTCTAAGCAACGTTCGGCCCAGCGGCTTGTACGTTCTACTGAGGCCTTCA
Source organism: Alkalicoccus luteus (assembly GCF_052061695.1). Taxonomy (NCBI): domain Bacteria; kingdom Bacillati; phylum Bacillota; class Bacilli; order Caryophanales; family Bacillaceae; genus Alkalicoccus; species Alkalicoccus luteus. The sequence continues at coordinate 121,670 of NZ_JBPZEY010000006.1, read as the reverse complement.
TGTATGAATGTTCTGCCGGATAGGGGGGACACTCATCAAACGCCATCATGATATCAGGGCCAAGCGCATTCTGAATCTGCATTGATTTTTCAGGTGTCAGAAACAGCTTTTCTCCACTGAGGTGATTACGGAACTGCACGCCCTCTTCCGTAATATTACGCAAGTCGCTCAAGCTGAAGACTTGGAACCCGCCGGAATCAGTCAATATTGGACGATCCCAATTCATAAATGCATGCAGTCCCCCGGCTTCCTCAATAATATCTTCTCCAGGCCGGAGCCATAGGTGATACGTATTGCTCAAGATGATCTGCGCGTTCATCTCGATCAGTTCATCCGGGCTCATCGTTTTGACGGTCGCCAGTGTCCCGACTGGCATAAAGATCGGTGTTTCAAACGTACCGTGCGGCGTGTGTACTTTACCGAGTCGTGCTCCGGACTGCTTGCACGTTTTAATGTGTTCATATGTTACGGCTGGCATGATTATCGGTTCCTTTCTGTATCTGTCAACAGCATGGCATCCCCAAAGCTGAAAAAGCGGTATTTCTCTTGCACTGCTGTTTTATATGCGTGCAAAATATGATCTCGGCCTGCAAAAGCACTGACGAGCATAACTAACGTCGATTTAGGCAAATGGAAATTTGTTAAGAGCGCATCTACCGCTCGAAACGTGAAACCGGGATAAATAAAAATATCAGTCCATCCAGAAGCTTCACGAAATTCTCCATCTGTATCCCTTGCAACCGTTTCCAGCGTTCTCGCTGAGGTGGTACCGACCGCTATAATACGGCGCCCTTCCTGCTTCGCTCTATTCAGCTTTTCTGCTGCGGCTTTCGAGAGCTCATAATACTCTGCGTGCATGCTGTGTTCTTCCACAGACTCCACGGAAACAGGCCGGAACGTACCAAGACCAACGTGCAGCGTTAACGTCACGACGTCTACTCCTGCCTGACGAATCTTATGCAGCATAGCAGGTGTAAAGTGCAGACCTGCAGTCGGGGCAGCTGCCGAGCCTCTGTTCTCTGCATACACCGTCTGATAGCGGTCCTTTTCCTCCAGCTGCTCCTGAATATAAGGCGGGAGCGGCATTTCTCCAAGGTGATCGAGTATTTCCGGGAAAATCCCGGTAAACGACAGCTTCATCCGGCGCCGCCCCTCTGGAAGCTCTTCGAGACAGACAGCTTCAAGAAGCCCATCTCCAAACGAAAGCACGGTCCCTTTTCGAATCCTGCGGGCCGGTTTGACGAGCACTTCCCAGACGAAGTCTCCTTTCTCATGCAGCAGCAGCATCTCCACTTTTCCGCCGGTATCTTTCCGCGAGCCGAGCAGGCGGGCCGGGATCACTTTCGTGTCGTTGAGGACGAGCGTGTCACCAGCTTCCAGCCATTCCGGCAAATCATAAAAATGTCTATGTTCAATCGTGCCACTTTCTTTATCCATCACGAGCATCCGGGATTGTTCCCGATCTTTAAGCGGTGTTTGTGCGATCAGACTTTCCGGGAGCTCGTAGTCAAATTGATTTACATCCATGCCTTCCTGTCTCCTTCTTCATCAATCAGCGTCTAAAAAGCAAAAAAATCAGCGACAGCAGGACGCTGATAACAATGGACGTCATAAGCGGAAAATAAAATGTAGAATTTCCCCGCTCAATGACAATATCTCCGGGCAGACGGCCGAACGGCAGTACACGGCCGCCAAGCTGCCAGAGCACGCCGGCAATAATCAGCACCACTCCGGCTGCTATCAGCATCTTTGGGATTGTCATTCTTCCGGCACCTCCATCTCAAAATGGCGGTACACGTCATGGGTGACAATTCTCCCGCGCGGGGTCCGCTGCAGGAAACCGATTTGCAGCAAATACGGTTCATAGACGTCTTCTATCGTATGTGACTCTTCACCGATCGTCGCAGCTATCGTATCAATTCCCACCGGCCCGCCTCGATATTTTTCAATCATGCCACGCAGCAGTTTATGGTCCACTTCATCGAGTCCAAGTCTGTCAACCTGCAGAAGATTCAGCGCTTCTTCAGTAATCGCTTCGGATATCACCCCGTCTCCCCTCACTTGAGCAAAATCACGAATCCTTCTTAACAGTCGGTTCGCGATCCGGGGAGTCCCGCGTGACCGGCGGGCAACTTCACCAGATGCAGGGTGCTCCATATCTACCTTCAGCACATCAGCGGTCCGTCTGACTATTTCCCTCAGCTCCGGCTCTTTATAATATTCCAGCCGGCTGATTACTCCGAAACGGTCGCGCAGCGGGGCTGAGAGCATCCCTGCCCTCGTCGTGGCACCCACAAGTGTAAATGGCGGCAGCTCGAGCTTTACTGATCTGGCTGAAGGTCCCTTGCCAACGACAATGTCGAGAAAGAAATCCTCCATTGCCGGATACAGTACTTCTTCCACCGCGCGAGGAAGACGGTGAATCTCATCGATAAACAGGACATCGCCGGGTTCAAGCGCCGTCAAAATGGCTGCCAGATCGCCCGGCCTCTCTACGGCCGGGCCGGAAGTGGTTCGGAGCTGAACGCCCATTTCATTGGCGATAATGGCTGCAAGTGTTGTTTTTCCAAGCCCCGGCGGACCGTATAACAAGACGTGGTCGAGCGATTCTTCGCGCATACCGGCAGCTTCAATAAACACTTTCAGGTTGTTCTTCACCTGCTCTTGTCCAATATACTGCTCCAGCGTCTGCGGCCGCAGCACGGCATCCTCGGACAAATCAAACGACTGGGCATCTCCGCTCATCATTCGTTCTTCCATATGGGATTCAGCTCCTTTCTATGCATTCAGCATCAGTCTGAGTGCCTTTTTAATATATGCGTCCGTGGAATCCAGTTCTTCTTCCTTCAGCTTCGGTCGGATCCGCTTCACTTCCCTGTCCGTATATCCGAGCGCTGCTAGAGCTTCGCACGCCTCCGTCAGGGCATCAGGCTCGTCACTGGCTGCCGGAACCGGAGCGAATAGACCTTCAGCTAGTGTAGGCACAATTTCCCCGACCTTTCCTTTTAAATCAAGAATAATTTGGCCGGCTGTTTTTTTACCGACGCCTGGAAACTTTGTTAAAAAGGAGGCATCCTCCTGTTCAATAGCTTCCACAACGAGCTTGGGCTGTTCACTGCCGACAATCGCGAGTGCTCCTTTAGGTCCGATACCTGATACTTGCAGCAGTTTTTCGAAAAGCCGCCGCTCCTCGCGGTGTGCAAATCCGAACAGCTTAATGTCATCCTCCCGAACATGCTGATACGTATAGATCGTAATATTTTCAGTACCTGGCGTATATCGGTAAGGGTTGCCGCAGTGAATCAAATACCCGATTCCGCTGTTCGTAACAACGACCGTGTCTGCTTCTGTATGTACAACTGTTCCAGTAATATGCTCAATCATTTTTCTGCCCCTTTATTCTGTGATTGCGAACACACATTCCATTTTAGCATATTTTCAACTTGATTAGGGGGCAGTGAAAGCTTAAGGCATGAAATCCGCGTTATGGTAAACATGCTGCACGTCATCGCTGTCCTCAAGTGCCTCAATTAACGCAGCAGCCTGCTCCGCCTTATCATTATCAAGCTCTACCGTAACGTCCGGTATCATGGCTGCCTCTGCCTCTGCAATCGTGATTCCATCCAGCTGTTTCATCTGATCACGGACATTGTCCAAAGAGGCAGGATCTGTCTCGATATATACGGTCTGCTCCGATACCTGCATATCATCCCCGCCGGCTTCCAATACGAGCAGCAGCAGTTCTTCCTCATCTATCGGCTGTTCTGCTTCAAGAATCAATCTTCCCCGCCTGGCAAACATAAACGAAACACAGCCGTTTTCTCCAAGGCTGCCTCCGTTTTTATTAAAGGCAAGCCTGATCTCTGCAGCTGTTCTATTTCTGTTCTCTGTCAGAGCTTCCACGTATACTGCCGTACCCGCTGGACCATACCCTTCATAAACGACATGTTCATAGTCCACACCATCTAATCCGCCGGTTGCTTTTTTAATCGTACGGTCGATATTATCCTTCGGCATGTTCACTTGTTTTGCTTTATCTAACGCTGCACGAAGTGCAAGGTTTGTTTCAGGGTTTTCTCCACCGGTTCGAACAGCCTGATAAATTTCTTTCGATATTTTCGTAAATAATTTCCCTCGTTTTTCATCCTGTCTGCCTTTTCGATGCTTAATGTTGTTCCATTTAGAGTGTCCTGCCACTGTTCCTCACCCTTTCCCATCGATCATGCTAATCACCTGCATCAGCAGAATAGCCCGGAAAATAGAGCTTTTCCGGGCCTACACTGCATTCAGCGCTGTTTGACTTGCGGAACAGCACGAGTACCGTTCAATTCTTCCCACGTAAAACATGGGAAGCTGCCCAGTACGTGCACTCCGCAGCCAAGTGCTCTCAACTCTTCCACCACGGAAGGGATAAGCACATGATCCTGTTTCATCGCTGCATCAACAATGAAAAAATAATTTCCCAACCCGGTTTTGGTCGGTCTTGATTCAATCCGGACCAGATTGATTTTCCTCCAGGCAAATGCTGCAAGCACTTGATGGAGAGCTCCTGCAAAGTCAGAAGACAGGCTGATCATCATGGAGGTTTTATACAGCGTATTCTCTGTAATCGCAGGATGACCGAAGTCAACCGCTCCCTTGGTAAGCAGCACAAATCTGGTTCTGTTATGATCGTAGTCGTTTATTTTTCGTTCTGCTACCGTCAGTCCGTAAGCTTCTGCTGCAATTTCGTTAGCGATCGCAGCTGCAGGCTCATCCGGATTCTCCATAATGTACCGGGCTGCCGATGCTGTTGAATTCGTATAGGCAATTTCTGCCTCCGGAAGCCATTCTCGAATAAACTGGTGACACTGGGCGACAGCCTGCGGATGGGAGTACACTTTTTTGATCGCTGCCAGGTCCTTACGGTTTTCAGCTGAAGTCAGCAGGTGCTGCTCAATTGGTGCTTCTATTTCAGCCGCCATATTCATGCGCTGATGGTGGATAAAGTAATCCAGCGTAATATTGACAGAACCTTCAATGGCGTTTTCCATCGGTACTACTGCGTATTCCACTTTTTCGTCTGCTACCGCATCCATCGTATCCGGGATGGTCGTAAATGGAACGCGCTTGTCGTCCGGCAGCAGCGTAGCAGCAGCAGCCTCGGTGAAAGACCCGGCGGGCCCAAGATAACCAACCTGTTTCACAGTCGTCTCTCCTTCATCCTTTATTGTATCGGAAATATCCGGTTATGCACCGGAGCCGACTACTTCGACTTTATATACGGCATCAAGCCCCTGCATTTGTTCAAGCAGATTCGTCACATCCATCGTCATTGCTGCAGTTTCAATCGTTAGCGTGATCGTGGCTTTCCCTTGAAGCGGAATCGTCTGATTGATTGTCAGTACGTTTGCACCCGTCGTCGCCACCATCGCTAGCAGACGAGAAAGCGATCCCGATTGATCCTGAAGATGAATCGAAAGCGTGATAATTTTTTCCTTCACCATCGTATGAAAGGGAAAAATACCGTCTTTGTATTTATAAAATGCACTGCGGCTCAATTCAACCTGATTAACCGCATCATTTATCGTACGTACTGATTCTTCCTCCAGCAGGCGCTTCGCTTCCACTGTTTTCAGCATGGCTTCCGAAAGCATATCCTCCCGGACGAGATAAAACTGATCCGACCGTTTGTGTATCATAGTGTCCCTCCTCCTGCTGCCTTCCTGTACAGAACCTTATTGTAAACGAGGAGGGAACGGATGTCCACTCTAGAGAGACACACCATACAGCGGTTATTCAATAAATTCAAATTCATATTCGAGTATGCGCACCGTATCGCCATCTTCAGCACCCAAATTGCGAAGGGCATCGTCAATCCCCATTCGACGCATTTTTTTGGAAAAGCGCTGAACGGAATCATGGCGGTCAAAGTTAGTCATTTTAAACAGCGTTTCAATTTCATGACCAGTGATTGTAAAGGTACCATCATCCTCTTTTTCAATCACGAACGGCTCGTCTTTTTTCGTATATTTATAAACAACGCGCTGATCCTGATCTTCTTCATGAAGCGGGAATTCCGGTGTTGATTCAATTTTATCGACCGCAGCTCTAAGCAGCGGCTCCAGTCCCTGTTTCGTAACAGCGGAAATCGGGAAAATTGCCACGTCTTCACCAACCTGTTCCCGGAAGAGTTCAAGATGTTCTTCCGCATCAGGCAGATCCATCTTATTTGCAACGATCAGCTGCGGTCGTTCCATAAGCCGCAGATTGTACTGTTCAAGCTCAGCATTGATCGTCAAGTAGTCCTCATAAGGATCACGGCCTTCCATCCCGCTCATATCAATCACGTGAATCAGGACGCGAGTTCTTTCGATATGGCGGAGAAACTGGTGGCCAAGTCCGACACCGCTGTGGGCGCCCTCGATCAGGCCTGGTAAATCCGCCATGACAAAGCTGCGCCCGTCACCAGATTCAACAACTCCAAGATTAGGCACAAGCGTCGTGAAGTGGTAGTCGGCAATTTTAGGCTTCGCTGCTGACACGACAGAGAGCAACGTTGACTTACCGACACTCGGAAACCCGACCAGCCCTGCATCTGCAAGCAGCTTGAGCTCCAGAGTCAATTCTTTTTCCTGGCCGGGCTCCCCATTTTCAGCAATTTCCGGTGCTGGATTGGAAGGCGTGGCAAACCGGGCATTTCCACGGCCGCCTCGGCCTCCTCTTGCGATAATGGCACGCTGGCCATGCTCAGTCAGATCTGCCGTCACTTCACCTGTCGCTTTGTCAATTATGCTCGTCCCAGGCGGAACTTTAACAAGCATCGCATGGCGGCTTTTGCCATGCATACTCTTTGGCATACCGTTTTCACCGCGGTCTGCTTTAAAATGACGCTGATACCGGAAATCCATGAGCGTCCTAAGCCCTTCGTCTACTTCAAAAACAACGTCAGCACCACGGCCTCCGTCTCCTCCTGCAGGACCTCCGTTCGGAACATACTTTTCTCTTCGGTACGCAACGAGTCCATTTCCCCCGTCTCCTGCCTTTACGTAAATATCGACCTTATCTACAAACATCTATTCGTCCCCTCTTTCGTCCATTTGCGGTTTAATAATAAATATGGCTCCGTCATCCGTCTTTTCTACCGTCAAGCTTCCGCCAGCGGACTCTACTTTCTTCTGCAGCTCCTCTATTACCCTATGCTCCAGCTTTACACCGTCGTAGCTGAAAAGGATATGCCGGTCCTGCGGGCCCCGCAGCTCCCCGTAAAGGTCATGATCCGGTCCAAGCGGGAGCACAGCCTCTAACCCGTCCAATAAAGCCGCAGCGCTCGCAAGCATATTCGACTCGATATCTGCCCACGTCACGTCAATCGCCTCAACGCTCCACGTTACGGGAGCTTTCGGTGATTTCCAATTGTACGTCAGGGCCCACTCGACAAAGTCAGGGACAGCTAAAGCAGTCATGCGCGATTCCTGTGCTGCACGTTGTATATATTGATCAATTTTCGGCTTGATTCGATCATAGTGGCCGAGATCTGCATAGGCTTTTATGATCTGAAGTTCGTTCATATGGTCATGCCGGCTGTATTTCAATACATCTGCCGGGCGGTATTTCGGCATCGACTAACTCCCCCTGCTCGTTATAGCTCGATAAACAGTACTCCTAATCATAGCACATTTCAACCCCGTTTTCTAATTCAATCTTTTGGCAGTGCGATGTGTTCACCCTGCCTGTTACCCACCGTTACACGAGTCTTTCCGGACACTAAAAAGCAATTACACAGATTGGTGACAACGACAGAACCTATCACGAATGGGGTGCCTGCAGTTGTAAAGAATGACGTTCTATTCCGTTTACAAACCAGGCAGCAGCTGAAATGAGTATCCTTTTCAGCCTCAGAACGTTTATGATAGAAGGGTAGCAGATTTTTAAAGGAGGTATTATCATGGCGGACGATTTTATTTATGGCAATACACCATGCTTTCTTCATTCAGAAAATCTTGTCAGGAATCCGGAACGAAAAGACGCGATGGATGTCATTGTTTACGGGGTCCCGTGGGAGGGGGCTGTCACCTGGGGAGATTATACCGGCTGTGAGCTCGGGCCGAAGGTGATCCGGCTGGCTTCAGGCCGCTACAGCGGCTATCTTCCAGAGCTTGATCATTTAGATGTCTTCGAGCATCTATCAATGGGCGACATGGGTGACGTCGCTGTAACTCCGGCTGAACCGGAACAAACAATGGAGACAATCAAGCAATTCTCGACCGATGTCTGGCATAGCGGCTCCTACCCGATTGCTTTCGGAGGCGATCATGGTATTACGTACCCTATCGTAGAAGGATTAGTAGAAGCGACTGGCAAAAAAGTCGGCATCATTCATCTCGATGCCCATTACGATAACAACGAGCATTCTAATGGAGACCCATACGGCAGAGGAGCCCCCTTCGCCCGGCTGTATGAAACAGAAGGAGTAGTCAATGAATCACTCGTTCACATGGGTATTCACGGACCGCGGAATAAGCCGGAAAATGGCCGTCACGCTGCTGCGAATGGAACAACCACGATGACGATTCACGATATCCGCCGGTTAGGAGACCCACGCGAGGCTGCAAGGCAAGCTTATGACATTGCTTCTGCGAATACCGATGCCGTTTATTTAAGTATTTGCAGTGATGTGCTCGATCACGCCTTTAACCCGGGCGGTCCGGTCGATGGAAATGGCTTAAATTCGTTTGAACTGCTGGAAATCGTTCACGAAATTACTTCCCTCGGTACAATTGGCATGGATTTTGTGGAAGTTTATCCTCAGCAGGATGCGACAGATTTCAGTTCTCATTTCGCAAGCTTTATTGCTTTATACGGTCTTGCCGGCGAAATTCAGCACCGCAGCAATAAAAAATAAGAAAAAGGGGCGATTTATGTTTAAGATTCTGCTCACGTGGAATACTACAAACAACTCCCCCCACTTTCTCAAATTTTCCTCTCAACGATGTGGAAAACCGCCAGTACATACTGTACAGGCGGTCTATTTTTTTGCTTTATTTTATTGGTATAATTTGGATACTGCCTTTTCAGCCTGCGTGACGCAGTCCGGAAGGCCGATACCGCGAAAGCTTGCACCTAAAACGAGCACGCCCGGATACTTTGCAGAAAGACCCTCTTCCAAATTCGTCAATGCTTCACCGTGGCCGACGTTATATTGAGGCATTGCACGGTTCCATCTCGTTACTACGGAAAATTCCGGTTCTCCCTCAATGTTCATGATCTGCTTTAAGTCACGCATAACGGTTTTTGTAATAACGCGATCATCCTTAAAGACAATGTCTTCATCTCCAGCTCTGCCTACGTACGCGCGCAAAAGCGCTTTCCCTTCCGGTGCTGTATGCTCCCATTTTTGATGCGTCCACGTACAGGCTGTCATCGTAAATGACTGGTCTCTCGGTATTAAAAAGCCGGTTCCATCCAGCTTATCTTTAATTTGTTTCTCGTCGAATGCGAGTGCACACGTTGCAACACTCGTCGCTGACTGTTTCGACATGCGCTCCATAAATGGTTCATGTGCAAAAAGAGCTGCTGCGTCATCATGCCTGATTGTAAGCAGCACCCGGTCCGCATAATCGATCGTCCCATCAGAAAAGTACAGCGCATAGCCATCTCCGACCTTCTCCAGCTTCTCAAGCCGTTTTCCGAGATGAATCGATTCTTCCGGCAGAGCCTGCTCTAGCCTGTCTACAAAAGACGATAACCCGCTTCGAAATGTTAGAAACATATTCGCCGGGCTCCGGGATTCTCCAATGAGCACCGGATCTTCGGGCACCGTCTTCTGCATGCTCTGTTTCATACCTAGAATCAGGCTTCTTCGTTTATTTTCTATCTCAAGAAACTGCGGGAACGTCGCCTTTAAACTCAGCTCATTCAAACGTCCTGCGTAAATGCCGGACAAAAGCGGTTCAATCATATGTTCCACGACCTCAGAGCCAAGCCTCCGGCGGAAGAAGGCATCAACAGAAATATCCTCGCTGTCTTTTCTTCTTGGAATCACAAGATCCATCGCAGCACGCAGCTTTCCGGCCGGACTAAACAGACCCGTCTTCAAAAACGGCTTCCATTCTGTCGGAATTCCCATCACCGCTCCTTGAGGAATGCGGTGAAGCTTCCCATTATGGTAAATGTAAGAGCCTGACTTATTCGTCGTCAAATCGTTTTCAAGACCCAGTTCTACTGCAAGCCGGTGAAGACTGCGCTTACGCGTAAGAAAGGAATCAGGCCCCCGCTCGATTACATAACCGTTTCGGTACTCTGTCTGAATCGTGCCTCCAAGACGCTCTCCTGCTTCATACAAGGCAAAGCTTCCGGAGCCGCTTTGTTCAATTTGTTTTTGCAGAAAATAGGCGGCGGATAATCCAGTTATCCCGCCGCCTATCACTGCTGTTTTCAGCTCTGTCATTCGGTTACGCTTCTTTCCCGACTTCTGAAAGTCTGCGTTCTACAACGTCTGCCAGCGCTTCAATGAAGAATGGTTCGGCATTCGGCATTTTTGGACGGTAGTAGCCGGCTCCAACTTCATCCGTGACGACCTTACACTCATAGTCATTATCGAAAAGGACCTCGAGGTGGTCTGCCACAAATCCGACAGGACAGTAGACGTAAGCAGCGTAGCCTTTTTCCTCGTGCAGATCTCTCGTCAAGTCCTGTACATCCGGACCAATCCAAGGATCAGGCGTATTCCCCTCACTCTGCCAGCCGATCTCGTAGTTCTCAACGCCAGCCTCTTTGGCGATTAAATCAGCTGTTTCCTGAAGCTGCTTCGGGTAAGGATCTCCATTTGCCAGAATTTTTTCCGGGAGGGAGTGTGCGGAGAAGATCACGCAATGGTTTTGCTTCTCTTCTTCCGACATTTGCTCACGCACCTTTTTAATTCCGTCTGCCCAGAATGAAACAAATTTCGGATCATTATACCAGGATTCTACGCTTGTAATAGATGGTCCCTGGATCATTTCGGACTCCTCTGCTGCCCGTCCGTTGTAAGATTTTACACTGAATGTGGAATAATGCGGCGCCAGCACAATGCTGATCGCTTCTTCAATACCGTCTTTTTTCATTTGCAGGACCGCGTCTTCAATAAATGGATCAATATGCTTTAATCCCTCATACACAACAAACTCGACATCTTTAGAACGACGGTTCAGTTCATTCTTCAACTCATGCGCCTGTTCTGTTGTAATTCGGGCAAGCGGAGAGATGCCGCCGATTTGTCTATAACGGTCAATCAGATCGTCGAGCGCCTCCTTTGAAGGACGGCGTCCTTTACGGATGTGCGTGTAGTACGGCTCAATCTCCTCTTCGGAACGAGGTGTTCCGTATGCCATTACTAGAAGACCCATTTTCTTTTTCATGCCAAATCACCCTTTTGTTTTGATGAAGTTCCTATTTGGATAGCTTTTCAGCAGAATAGTCATGGACAAACGCTGTAAGGCGCTTAAGAACAGCCGGATCGACCTCTGGAAACACACCATGGCCGAGGTTGAAAATAAAACCAGGCTGCTGCATTCCCTGATCGAGAATATCACGCGCCTTTTCTTCAATCACATGCCAAGGTGCCAGCAGTACACTTGGATCAAGGTTGCCCTGCACGGCTTTTTGAATACCATCTGCGCGTGCTTCTGCAATCGGATAGCGCCAGTCCAGGCCAACAACGTCAAGCGGGAGGTCTGCCCAGTCCGCTGCGAGGTGTCTGGCACCGACACCGTGCATAATGAGCGGCACTTTCTCCTTGGAAAGCTCGGAGAAAATCCGCTGCATCACCGGCTTCACATAGCGCTGGTAATCGGCACGGCTCAGAGCACCAATCCATGAGTCGAAAATCTGAAAAGCCTGGGCTCCAGCATTAATCTGTGCCCGTCCATAAGTGATCACCATGTCTGCAAGCTTTTGCATGAGCAATTCCCATGCCTCTGGCTGGCTGTACATCATGGCTTTTGTATTATTGTAATTCTTTGAAGGTCCACCTTCAATCATATAGCTCGCGAGCGTAAACGGTGCTCCGCTGAACGTAATGAGCGGTACGTCGAGCTGCGTGCGGAGAATGCGGATTGTTTCCAGCACATAATCCACATCTTTTTCAGGCTGAAGCTCTGTTAAAGCTTCTACATCTGCCATACCTTTTACGGGGTTGGAGATGACCGGTCCAATACCGGCTTTAATCTTAACGTCAACGCCCATTGCAGGAAGCGGAGTCATAATGTCTTTGTACAGGATAGCTGCATCATTTTGATACTGATCCACCGGAAGCTTGGTTACCCAGGCACACGTTTCCGGTTGTTTTGTGATTTCCTCCAGGCTGTATTTCTGCTTTAATTCACGGTATTCCGGCTGAGACCGGCCTGCCTGGCGCATATACCAGACCGGAACGTGTTCTACCGGCTGCCGTCTTGCTGCCCGCAGCAATGTATCTTGTTGTTCCATGCTGTCTAACACCTCATCCATTCTCATAGTACTTTCTTTTCTGAGCTTCTTGTCCGCTTCACATTTTAACGCTTTTTCATACGTAAAGAAAGAAATTATGTAGGACGTTCACAAAAACACCGTATTTAGTCGGTTGTTAGAGTGAAAATAGGGGGCTTACAATCACCACAAAAAATCGCCCGCTTGTTCAAACGGACGATTGCAATCTGTTTATCACGTTTTCTCCTGCACAGACTGCCTGCTGTCTGCACGTTCGCAGGAATGCCAGCTGCAGCCCTGCTTGCAGCATGGCAGAGGCACTTCTTCTGTAATCAGGAGCCATTTCGTGAGAAAATATTCCAAGACGCTTCCACAACGTTTGAAGCTTCTCCTTCTGCACGAGTCTGCGGGTTATAGGGAATGACTTGAAAAGCGTGAGTTGAAAACAAGTTTTGACGACTCAGCGTGTAGCTGGAAGCCCCTTCAACTTCCTCAAGCAGCTCCCGCTCGCCATCCTCAATCCGGTAAATATGAAATATGACGCGTTCGTCCGCTGGCTCCTGCCACGACAGCTCAATTTCAGCCCCAAGAAAGCCTGCCCGCATTTCTGCTTCCACGGGGCCCAGCTCCGCCATCTGAATAGGTTCGTCCAGCTCTGCCACGCTCTCCGGCTTTTCAAATGCCGTTTCACCAGTATGGCCACTGATAACATCTTTAAATACAGATGCAGCTGTACTGCTTGACGAATTTCCGTCGGCTCCGCCGCCCATCCATAATGCGCCGCTGATATCCGGTGTCCACCCTGCAAACCAAATGTCCCGGGCGTTTTGTGACGTGCCGGTTTTACCTGCAAGGTCGCCAGCGAAGCTGCCAGCGGCGGCCGTGCCGTCTGTTACAGCAGCTTCCAGCATTCTTGTCATGTACCACGCCGTCTGTTCGCTGAACACACGCTTTTGTTCGACCGCTTCGCCTTCAATCACTTCTCCGTCCCTTCCAACTGCTTGCTCAATCAGGTATGGCTCTTTATAAACGCCTCCGTCTGCAAAGGCTCGGTAAATCGCTGCCGCCTGCAGCGGCGAAATCCCTTCATCCATTCCGCCAAGCGCAATGGAAAGTCCTTCGTCTTCACTCTCGATATTTAATTGAGCTAGTGTTTGACGGGCCTGATTGACACCGATCTCGTTTAAAAGCCATACAGCCGGTGCATTTAACGAGTCTTTCAACGCATCATACATCGTCACTTCTCCGCTGTAAGTACCGCTGAAATTTCTTGGTTCATAGCCATCATAGGATAACAGCTCATCAGTCAGCAGACTGTACGGCTCATAATCGCCGGACTCCATTGCCGGCGCATAAACAGCAAACGGCTTCATGAGCGACCCCGGCTGTTGGGCTGCGGCCGCATAGTTAAATCCCTTCCTCGTATATTCTTTGCCTCCCTGGATGGCCGTTACGGCTCCTGATTCACTATCAAGAAGGACTCCGGCTCCCTGCATATCGTTTTCAGGATACGTTTCACCAGCGGTCAGCGTCTCATATAAATCCTGCTGAAGCTCTGCATCAAGGGCTGTCGTAACCGTATACCCGCCCGTCAGCACTCCCTCCTCACTGATGCCGTAGCGTGTCTCCATTTCACGCAGCAGCATGTCGACAAATGTGTCGTAAGCCGGATTGGAGGTGATGCTGTGCTGTTCTTCCGGCAGCGTCCTGCTTTGCAGATTCACCGTTTCTTCGGCTGTTAAGTAGTCTTGACGGTGCATGAGCCCGAGTACGAGATTGCGCCGTTCTCTTGCCCGGTCCATATCCTGAAAAGGAGAATAAAGAGCAGGCCCCTTTGGAAGCGCCGCGAGCAGCGCCCCTTCATGCGGCTCCAGCTCGTCGATCGATTTATCAAAATAAAGCCTCGATGCTGCCTGAACTCCATGAGCACCATGCCCAAAATAAATACGGTTTAAATACAGTTCGAGAATTTCTTCTTTTTCATAGCGATGCTCCAAATTTAATGCAATGAGTGCTTCTTCCGTCTTTCGAAGCAGAGACTTTTCCGGAGACAAAAAAGCGTTTTTAGCGAGCTGCTGGGTAATCGTACTGCCCCCTTCTGCCGCAGACCTCGTTACGATGTCACGATAAAGCGCTCGGCCGATCGACCGAAAATCAAGACCGGTATGATCAAAAAAGCGCTGATCTTCAACTGCAATAAATGCATGCTGGACGTGCTCCGGAATGTCGTCGATAGAGACGGTTTCCCTGTTTTCTTCAAACAGCCTTACCAGCTCATCTCCATCCCGGTCCACCACCGTCGTCGTCTCAGCCGGAATAAGCTCTGTTTCATCCAATGTATACGTGCCAAATAAAATGATACCGAGATAACCTGTCACCGCCAAAATCGCAGTCGACAGGATAAAAATAATCGTATAGGCAATTCTTCTGCCCCACATGATGCTCACCTCATTCTGCATTGTATCACCTGAGAGACCTTGCTGATACACTTGTTTATACGCTGAATAGACTGGAAAGTTGCACATTTTGTGAAACTTGCGTGACAAGGATGTTATCACCTCTCTTTCTCGTGTATGATTGACTTGAGAAAGTGGGTGGAGACATGTACAGCCTCAGTATATTTATGATTAATGAATTAACGTTTTTGTCTATATGGATTGCACTTTTTGCCGGGATCGTCTCCTTTCTGTCCCCCTGTGTTTTCCCGCTCGTACCAGCATACTTAGCGCAGCTGACCGGCTCTGAAATCACGCAGAACCGTGTCTCTGCAGACAGACGCCTGATTTTATCACGATCACTTGGATTCATACTCGGTTTCACATCCATATTTCTGGCTTTAGGCGCCTCTACTTCCATGCTCGGAGGACTGTTTCTTCAGCATCAGAGCCTGCTGGAGCAGCTTGGCGGAATTATCATTGTATTATTCGGTCTGCACTTGGCCGGCTTTTTTCAGCTCGATTTTCTGATGAGCGAAAAACGTATGAAAAATCCGGGCCGTTCGACCAGCTTCGGGCGATCAGTCGTGTTCGGCCTTGTTTTCGCAGCCGGATGGTCTCCGTGCATCGGACTCGTGCTTGGTTCGATTTTGGCGCTGGCCTCCCAGCAGGATCCGGCCGGCGGCATGCTCCTGCTTCTCGTTTATTCAGCAGGACTCGGCATTCCTTTTCTGCTGGCGGGTCTTTTGTTCGCCCGTTCGCTTGATAAAATGCGCAGCTTAAATAAGTTTTTGCCCATTTTTCAAAAGATCAGCGGCGGAGTCATGGTTATTTTAGGAATTATGCTCTTTACCGGGCTGTTCTCCAGAATTGCTGGCTACCTTTCGCAGTACTACATTATTTAATGCATTTAAACGGTGTCTGGGATCGTCCAACGGTCTCAGACACCGTTTTTCATCTGCATAGAGAATCAAACCTGACAGACTTGGATCGTTTTACCTGCCGCATCTCGCCGATTCCAGGCCATGCAGTTTCGTCTATAAAAGTTCGCATACTGCTGCATCGTCTTTATCAGAGCGCAGAAGACGGCGGACAAAGGATCAGACAATTCTTTTCATTTATTCTTGAAAAACGTATGATGGAATCACTACATAGAAATGGAGGCTGAATGATGTACAACGATATGCAAAAACAGCTTGAAGCACATTTTGATGAAATGGTGGAAATTCGCAGGTACCTTCACCAGTATCCGGAGCTTTCCTTTCAGGAAGTGGAGACTCCTGCCTACATCGCCGACTACCACCGGAAGCTTGGTCATGATGTAAAAGAGGGTGTTGGGGAACGGGGCGTTACGGCTGTATTAAAGGGCGGAAAGCCTGGACCAGTCGTCGCGCTGCGTGCGGATTTCGATGCGCTGCCTATACACGAAGAGACCGAGCTGGACTTCCGCTCCAAGCGTGACGGCGCCATGCACGCCTGCGGTCACGATGGTCACACCGCAGAACTTCTTGTCCTGGCAAAAGTACTGAACAAATGGCAGAAGCAGCTTGCCGGCACGATCGTCTTTATTCACCAGCACGCTGAAGAGTATGCACCGGGAGGCGCTCAGGCTATGATCGCTGACGGATGTCTCGATGGAGTAGACGTCATTTATGGAACACATCTGTGGGCGACCCTGCCACTTGGTACCATTGACTATTCCAAGCACCGCCTGATGGCCGCGGCCGACAAGTTTACGATTGACGTACAAGGTAAAGGCGGACATGGAGCGCAGCCTCATTTAACGAAAGATGCCATCTTAATCGGTTCTCAAATCGTACAGTCTCTCCAGCACATCGTAAGCCGCTACGTGGATCCGATGGAAAGTGCCGTCGTCAGCGTCGGACATTTCGAGTCAAAAAATGCCTATAATGTGATTGCAGACCGGGCAAAAATCATCGGCACAGCCAGAAGCTTTGACGAAGGCGTTCGTGACATCCTGGAAGAGCGCATTAAAGGGATTGCTGAAGGAACCGGTTATCATCATGGCGCTGAAGTCAGTGCAGTATATGAGCGCGGCTATCCAGCCGTCATCAATCACGAAGAGCAGGCTGAAGTAATTGCAGAAACAGCGGAACTTGCTTCACAGACGAAGCTCGTAAACGAGTGTGTGCCCCAGATGGGCGGAGAGGATTTTGCTTATTATTTGCAGGAAGTAAAAGGAGCCTTTTTCTTCACAGGAGCAAAGAATCCTGATTGGGAAACAGCCTATCCGCATCATCACCCTAAGTTTGATATTGATGAACGTGCCATGCTTCATGCAGCTGAAGTGCTGGCAGGACTCGTACTTTATGAATTTGGACAGCTTTACGAGCTTTACGATGAAGAAGATGAGACTGCCTGACCCGTTGGAACGATGAAGAGCCGCCGGTACACCACCGGCGGCTCTTCATCATGTTTTATACGGCGACAGCCTTTTTCTTCATTCGGACTCGTGCAGAGTAGGCAGATACAGCTGCCGCAGCTGCGAAAGCAGGCAATGCAGCAGTAACATCAGGCAGCGCGGCTAAACCAAACAGAAAGGCCTGCAGCATCCCCGCCCGCATGATCCACCATCCGGCTGCATAATAGCGGTCACTGTGCTGAACAGGGTAAAGCGGCAGCATGTGATTCGTATCGAAATGATACGTCATCGTTTCCAGCTGTCTCACCGTCATATAGCTGAACAGAGCAGCGACGAGCCAGACGCCCCATGTGATGTGAACCGCCAGAACAAACACTATACCAACTGCCGTCAGCCTGATCCAAATGCCGCTGTAATCGCCAGATCGAATCAATGCTCTGCCAAACAAATAGCGGTACGTAAACTCCTTTCCGTAGGGAATGTTCTTTAAAAGCATGGAGAGCAGCTTTCTCTGCTTGACATCCTTTCGAAGCTGCGGTACATCAGTGAAGTTATCCGCCATTCTAAAAAAGGTGCGCACCATATTTTCTTCAATTCGAATAACCCGCTCCCAATTCAGCAGCCCCGTCTTCTTTCTTAGCGCCGCGTAAAAAAGCAAGAGCACTGCGAGAATCCCGATCACCGCTGCTGCATGACCGGCAAAAGCAGCGTATAAAAGGATTAACGTTCCTGCTCCACGAAAAGCGATTCCCGCACGGTACGCCCGCAGATCCTGCAGCTTTTGCTCTTCAAATGAAAACGCGAGGTTCCACGCTTTTGCAGCCGCCAGCACGGCCACTGTTCCGAGGTATGGCTCCCAGCCAAAGGCAATCCGGTCAAGAAACAGCGGCGTGAGCAGAAACAGCAGCGTCAACGTCCAAAACACTTCCATAGCGAAGCTGTACGCATAGGAGGATCGAAAGTAACCGTCCAGCCGCTTTTCCATTGGCAAAATGAACACCAGGTCCGCTGGCTTTAAAAAGGTGCGTACCCGTCCTCTCACTGTCATAAGTGTGAAGACTCCGGCAAAGAAAAGTGCTGCAGGAAACGTTTCAGGCAGCCATTCCAAAAAAGGCCCGTAATAATAAGAGCCAAACAGCATGAGGATATACAGCGTGAACACAAAGCCGCTGTTGCCAATCAAGCGCAGGTATTTGATCGCAAGCGTCCAATAATCCCGGCGCCGGACATGCCACAGTTCCATTGGGTTGTTATGCATCGGCGGTCCCCGCCTCTGCTGCATAAATATCGTCCAAAGCTGCTCCCGGCATGTTTGCCTGCTCTCGGAGCTCCTGCAGCGTTCCTTTCATAATAACCCTGCCCTGATCTAAAAAGACAAACCGGTCACAGTATCGTTCCGCGGTGGCAAGAATGTGCGTAGACATCAGAATCCCGCAGCCGTCTGCTTTCATATGCTCCATCGTATCCAGAAACGATTTGATTCCAACAGGATCAAGTCCTACGAAGGGTTCGTCGGCTATATATAAGTCAGGCCTCAGCAGAAAAGCGCTCATAATCATCACTTTCTGCCGCATCCCTTTTGAAAAATGATCTGGAAACCAGTTTCTCATTTTGTTCATCCGGAACTGCGACAGCAGCTTCTCCGCCCGCTCCTGAAAGACCGATTCGTCAATACCGTACGCCATCGCCGTAACCTCTAAATGCTCCCAAAGCGTCAGTTCCTCATATAAAATCGGTGTTTCCGGTATGTAGGCGATTCCCGAACGGTAAGCATCCGCATCTTCCGAAAGGGTTTTGCCATTAACTGTTATCGTTCCTTTATGCGGCTGCAGCAGTCCCAGTATATGTTTGATCGTCGTACTTTTTCCGGCTCCGTTCAGCCCGATCAGTCCGACGATTTCTCCTCTGTTCACCGTCATGTCCAAATCGTGCAGGACCGGCCGCGTTCTGCTGTAGCCTCCCGTGACGCTGGACACGTCAAGCAGTAAATTGCTCACCTGGCATTCCTCCTCTTTCCTCATCTTAGCTGATCATCGTACAGTTGAAAAGAATCCTCCTCCGAAACTCGCAGCCTGTCAGAAAATATGATAAGCTGTTTTTTATTATATGAATATTCCTACTACTAAAAAAGAGGTGGATCACTATGGCCGATGAGTCCTGTATTTTCTGCAGCATTATTAACGGGGACATCCCTTCTGCAAAAGTGTTTGAAAACGAACACGTTTACGCGTTTCTTGACATTAGCCAGGTAACGAAGGGACACACGCTTATTATTCCGAAAAATCATGAAAAAGATGTGTTTGAACTTCGCGAAGAAACGGCGGCTGAACTTTTCAAAGCTGTACCCGCAGTTGCTTCCGCGTTGAACGACACGTTTCAGCCGGAAGGGTTAAACGTACTCAATAATAATAAGGAGCCTGCCGGCCAATCCGTGTTTCACTACCACCTGCATCTGATACCGCGCTACGGTTCAGAAGATGGCTTTAAAGCTGTCTGGGAAGAACACAGCAGCGACTACAGTACAGAAACGCTGCAGCAGATGGCGCAGAATATCGCAGACGCTATGAATGGGTAAACCGGCCGGAGTGTTCCAGCTCCGGCTAGCTTTATTAGTTCACTATACGAGGAGGTTCGATCAATGAAACGAGCTTATAATTTTAACGCAGGGCCAGGCCCGGTGCCCGAGGCAGTTTTGACTAGGGCGCGTGATGAAATGTTCAACTTTGAGCAAAGTGGCGCTGCTGTTATGGAACTCAGCCATCGCAGCAAGCTTTACGAGTCCATCCATTTCGAGGCGATGGAGCAGATCAGACAAATTTTACAGGTTCCAGATTATATGGAAGTGCTCTTCCTGCAAGGTGGTGCCACTCTGCAGTTTTCAATGGCCCCGCGCAATTTCTTACGGGAAGGCCAGACCGGAACTTACGTGCTCAGCGGCTCCTGGTCCGAAAAAGCACAAAAGGAAGCGGCTTACTTTGGACACACGGAAATTCTCTCCAGCTCCAAGGATGTTAACTACGCGCATATTCCAGAAACGGATTATCAGCTGGCTTCCGAGAACAGTGCCTATATTCACCTTACGACAAACAATACCATTTTCGGCACCCAGTGGCAGACTATTCCAGATAATCAAACGGATATTCCAGTCTTTGCCGATATGTCGAGTGACATTCTCAGCCGCCGCATTAACTGGAGCAACATCGACCTAGCTTATGCAGGTGCTCAAAAAAACGCCGGGATTGCAGGAGTGACCATTGTGATCATCTCCAAAAAACTTCTGGCCAGTGCTCAGGATGGCCCCCCTTCTACCTCCTATCAAGTGCACGCTGATAAACAGTCGCTTTACCACACGCCGCCGACAGGTGCTGTCTACATAACAAAGCTTGTCACCGACTGGATTCTGGAGAATGGCGGAGCAATCGGCATGGAAGAGCGCGCTAAAAAGAAATCTGAGATGCTGTACGATCTCATCGACGGCTCAAACGGCTTTTTTCGAGGGCACGCTGCCAAGGATTCACGCTCCAGCATGAACGTAACCTTCCGCCTCGAAAATGAAGAGCTGGAAAAGCAGTTTTTGCGTGAAGCTGCTGCAGAAGGGTTTATGGGCTTAAACGGTCATCGCAGCGTCGGAGGCTGCCGTGCATCTATCTATAACGCTGTCCCGCCGGAGCATGTCGAAGCGCTCTGCAGCTTTATGGAAAAATTCCGCAAGCGCGCATAAGCTCTTCCTGTTTTTAAAATAGTATCCGATAAAAATGATCTCCGCGCTTTATTGGCGCCTTTATCGATTAAGCTGCGACCGTTCTCTTTTAAGGCAGAACGGTCGTAAAGGCTCGAAAATTTTCAGAAAATACAGAAATGATATTGAGCCCCACTCTTTTCCTGTGTTATTATATGAATAACATTTTCTCAGTAAAGTAATTGCGTCACATACTGAAACACGCCTGTTTCCAGTCCGGCTGCCCCGGCTGGCGGGGCTTTTTATGATTATGTACCCAGCAGAGGAGGAGTTGTTTATGGAGCAGGATCCAAACCAGTCGATGAAACAGTCGATCATGTTCAGTCATAAGATCGCCCAGCTGAGCAAAGCGCTTTGGAAATCCATTGAAAAGGACTGGCAGGCCTGGATTAAGCCATTTGATTTGAACATCAATGAACACCATATTTTATGGATTGCTTATCATTTGGAAGGTGCCTCAATTTCCGATATCGCCAAATTTGGAGTTATGCACGTTTCCACCGCGTTTAACTTTTCCAAAAAGCTGGAGGAACGCGGTCTGTTAACGTTCTCTAAGCGGGCGAATGATAAGCGTAATACGTACGTTTATTTGACAGAAAAAGGCGAGGAGCTTCTTAAAGAAACGTTCGAAAGCTATAATCCCGATACGTACAGTGTATATACCGGCTCTCTCCCGATAAAACAGCTGTATGGAAAGTTCCCCGAATTTTCCGAACTGATCAGTATCGTCAAGCACGTGTACGGCCCTGACTTCATCCAAATTTTTGAAAAATCAATGCTAAAATTTGAAGAGGACTTTAACGAGGAGGATGGACGGCTCGTTCCGGCTCCTAAAACGCGCACCCGTAATTCCACGGATCTGCTCGAAGAACTTCCCGGAAAATAAAATTCCGGGTTTTTTTCTGGAAAGGTATTGATTTTTCCTTTCTGCGGGAGTACATTAGCTAAGTATTGCCGTGAGTTATTCGTGAAAAGGAGGTGTGCACAGTGAACTGTATTAAGACTGTGTCCCTTGCTAAAGAAATCGGCCAGGCCCGGATGTGGGTGCTGTCCGTATTAGTGATGTTATTGTATTTTCTCGTGTTTTATACGATGTTTCAAACATTCGGAAGCCAGGCTGCGCTTCAGGAAGCCGGCTTTTTCTATACTATTTTGCTGCTGATGCTGATTCTGCCTCTGCATCTGGTGCTTCACTGTCTGCCTGTATGGGCTGCCGGGAAAAAAGCGAAATTTGGCTTTCGCCGTTCCCAGTGGCCGTTTTTATTTTACTCGGTCAAGGAGCCTGTACCTAGAACGCTCAGCCTCGTTTCTACGCTTTTCCCAGCTGCCGTCTTGACACTCACTGCATTCGCAGCAGCAGCGCTGCTCCCTGCCTACACGCATGTCATCGGCATTGTTTCTGCTTTTCATTTTGGGCTCTGCACCTATGACTTCTTTACCGCCCGTCAAATGTTTGCAGCTCCTAAGGAATGTCTGATTGAAGACAACCGCTCAGGCTTCCACATCGTGCAGCCGATCCGTGAAGTAGAATCAACCGGTACAGAGTGAGTAAAAGCCAGCCGCTAACTTGGATTCCCGTTAGCGGCTGGCTTCTTTTATCTGTGCTTTATCCGTACTGATTTCAGCAACTTAATCAGCAGGCGTGATGCGAAAACGAAGTTCGTCATCAGGCAGGTCAATGACTTCTGCATAAATAGCTGTATCACCGGTATCCAACTGGGCCAGGTCCATGTATAAGGCAGCTTCTTCAGGAACGGGTTCAATCCACTCTGGCAAGTCGAGCGAATCGCCTATCAGCTGAAACACTTGAGCTGCCGGCAAGTCTACCCCTCCGGCGCGAAATCCGTCTTCGTACAGCCAAATATTACCGTTGTCATCTACTTCCGGCTGGAACTGTACCTCAACTGGTATATTGATGCCGAAAAGCCGGAATTCCGACGTGAAATAGACGGCATCTTCCAGATACAAATCAAACTCTTCTGCATCCTCCTCTTCCAGTTCACGCTGCAGCCAGTCATTTGCATCCGCTCTCGTCGATGTGACTGTGAGAGACGGCGATTCGGCCACCTGTCTGTCCGGTACGGTAAACGTCTCTTCAGGCTCTGCTGACAAAAGGTGATTAAGCCATAGCCAGCCGCCTGCGGTCACGAGTATTACTCCTGTCAGCAGCACAAAAAAAGCGGTTTTCCATCGATTCATTTTTCTCCCCCTGACGTGACTGTTCATTTCAATTAAGGCGTATCTCTGGTACACTAATAGTGTCTTTATCCTATTCCCTGTACAGCAAAAACGTAACGTTGATTTACAGGCGCCGGTTTAACCGGTCAGACCAGGAGGCTTGTATATGTATATTCCCTATATCTTGTTCGCGCTTTTCTATTTATTCGTTATTAATACGATGACGAATACGCTGTGCGTGACAAAAGAAATTCCTGATGAGAAACAGCCAAAAATTTTCCGTACCGTAAACGTGCTGATCACCATCTTAATTACAACCTCTTTCGTTCGTATTTATCTGGTGTAGCTCTACTCGGAACATGCCGCCGGTCTTGTGACCAGCGGCGTTTTTATTGGTTTATCCTTTCCATTCAGGAAGCGTGTTAGTTGACAGAGTAAGCTTCCCGACTTGCCGGGTTTATGCTACGATAATGACAGAAGATGTAAAGGAGTGGCCAACATGAAAACTGTTCTCCTGATCGGAATCCTTCTGCTCGCTGCCTGCTCGGAGCCGGAGTCCGAATCGACTGAAAACAACCCGAATGCAACGGATCCGGACAATGCGAATGAGAATGATGCAGTTGACAACCTGGAGGATGAAAACAATCTCGAGGAAGAGCCTGCAGCAGTGGCTGAAGTAAACGGTGAATTGATTGACGAGCAAACGTTTCATGAGGCGCTTCGTGAACAATACGGCGAAAATGTGCTGCAAGTTCTGATCCAGGAAAAAGTGTTTGAAAAAGAAGCAGAGGAGCTCGGCATTACTGAGGAAGAAGTTCAGGCTGAAATTTCTTATTTGATGGATACGATGGGCATCGAGGAAGAAGAAGAATTTTACACGATGATGGAAATGCAGGGAGTCCAATCAGAGTCTGAGCTTCGAAAGAGAGTGCTCCAGCATTTAGTTATGCAGGAAATGACCGGCCACGACGGTGAATTCAGTGAAGAAGATCTGCGGGAAGAGTATGACCGTGGTGCTGAACTGACAGCCCGTCACATTTTGACTGGTGACAGAGAAACGGCTGAAGAAGTGCTTGATCAGCTGGAAGAAGGCGAATCATTTGCTGATTTGGCTGAATCCTATTCGCAGGATCCCGGCTCAAGCAGCGAAGGCGGAGAGCTTGGTACATTCGGCAGAGGAACGATGACACCTCCTTTTGAAGCAGCTGCCTTCCTGCTGGAAGACGGTGAATACAGCGAGCCGGTTCAAAGCCAATTTGGCTATCACGTTATCGAGGTAACCGATCGAACACCGTTTGATGAACCTTTTGAAGAGGTACAGGACCAGCTGCAGCAAAGTCTCAGCGACCGCTATCAGTATCAGGTGAACCGAATCCAGGAGTCGATGATGGATGAGGCTGATGTCACGATTTTAGATGAGGACTTCCAATCTATTTCAGATGATCAACCATAAAATGGGTTTGCCTCCATGTAAACAGGGTACATGAGTTGTACCAATACTTATTATATGGAGGTTTTTGAATGACCCCTGTCAGACTGCACGAACTCAGCTATGGCGAAATACATCAGATTCTCGTGGAAACCGTGCTGGATCAGATGGAGCAGAGCGTTGAGCAAAGTCCGCTCGTCTATTTTCCAGTTGTTCATGAGCGGGTAGAATCGTTCCTGCTAGTCAATTGGAAGGACGTCTTTGAAGACTGCCGTACTCTCACTGTGGAGGAGTGGAAGCAATCCGAATGCTTCAAGCTGTTTGAAAGGGAGGTTCTCCATGAGTGCCTGTCCAACCGTTTTGAACAGAATATGACGGACCGGCTGTTCTCAGAGGATAAAGAAGCGAACGTATAGACAACGCACATACTTACTATAAGAAAAGGCTGTACGCCGAAGCAGATTGCTTTTGCGTACAGCCTTTTATATTCATAAATTCTTGGCAGCACTACTGCTGGTTTTCACATGTTTGGATGATAAAAACTGCGCTGTTCCATTGCAAAAATCCGCTCTGAAAATTCGCCGGGAGAGGTCCGTTCCAAGGCGCGGTCCATCATCGCCATCCGGGCATCGATATTATCAATCATGTGAAGCATTTCCGCCTCTCGAATCATCGGCGGCTTAGGGCTGCCCCACTCCCCTTTCCCGTGATGGGACAAGATCATATGCTTAAGCAGAAGAATTTCTTCTCCTTCAATTTGCAGTTCTGCTGCTGCGGTCTCAATTTCTACATGCATCATCGAAATATGTCCAAGCAGCTTTCCTTCCAGCGTATATTGAGTACCAAGCGGCCCCGTCAGTTCATTCACTTTTGCAAGATCATGCAGAATAATACCGCCGTAGAGTAAATCTTTATTGAGCGATGGGTACAATTTGGCGAACGAGCGTCCCAGTTCAAGCATCGACACGACGTGATAAATCAAGCCGGAGGAATATTCATGATGATTTTTAACGGCCGCAGGCGATATTAAAAACGCTTCCTGATGCTTCTTTAACAAATGCCGGGTTAACCGCTGAATTTTAGGATTGTCCATCGCAAACAGATACTCGTTTACTTTTTCAAGCATCGCCTCGATACTCATTGGAGCGCTCGGCATATAATCCTCAGCCCGTTTGTCGTGAGCCGGCCGCACCGATTTCAAACGAAGTTGACGCATGCCCCGGTAATCCTGTACATCTCCCTGCACATAGATGACCGTTCCTGTTCGGTAAACAGATTCATCCTCCGGCTTCACTCCCCACATTTTTGCCTCAATGTCACCCGTTTTATCGGTCATCATCAATGACAAAAATGGTTTTCCATTGCTTGCTATCCCTTTTTTAGCTTGTTTAATCAGCAGAGCCAATTCAACCGTTTCTCCTATTTGATAGTAGCCAATCCCTTTTTTCAATGTCGAAACGCCCCTTTATGATTCCATTTTTTCCAGTATAGCACACACGTTCGTCACAGCGCACGGGGGTGGAAACTCCATCCGAATGAAACAGGAGCTGCCCCATTGACAGCTCCTGTTCAAGTGTTTGTTTACGTGCCGTATCCTTTTGCATCATCAGTTCCTTCACCGAGAGCAGGCTGATTCGGAAAACGGATGGTAAACGTCACTCCGTCCCCTTCATTTGTTACTTCTGCCTGACCTCCGTGCAGTTCGGCTATGCTTTTCACAATCGCAAGTCCCAGACCAAACTGCCCTTTATTGCCTTTTCGAAACGGCGTGAACAGATGTTTAAGCTCATCATTCGGAATCGCTTCCCCATTGTTATGCACGTGAATCAGGTTTTCATCAGCAGTTGCTTCAGCCCGCAGCTCAATGGCATCTACCGCATAGCGAAGCGCGTTCTCTACAAGATTTTCCAAAAGTACCCCGAGCTGATCTTTATCAGCCTCGAACATCACATGGTCTCCTGCAACGAAAATAGAAACGTCTTCACGAGTCATTCGAAATCGCTGCTCCACCTTATAGGCAATGGAGCCGAAAGGGAACTCCGTCTTTTCCATCGGCGCTTCCTTCAGCGAATCCAGCTTAGTGTAATAGAGCATATCCTTCACACGTTTTTCCATCCGGTTCGACTCTTCAATAATGATATCCATCGTCTGATCGACGTCTTCTTTCGGCGTAATCCCATCTTTAACAGATTGCGCATAGCTTTTTACGATCATAATCGGTGTTTTCAGTTCATGAGAGGCATGCTGCATAAAAGTCTTTTGAGCCGAATCGTACCGGATCAGGTTCTGCCGCATCTTCTCGAATTGGTTGGACAGCTTTTCGAAATCCTCATCGCCGTCCCAATAGAAAGGCTCCTTCCAGTTACGTTCGGCAATTTGCTCAAAATGATTTCCAAGACTCGTCAGCGGCTGTCTTAAGTAATGCTTCAGCCAGAAAGCAGGCACAAGACTCATTAACCCTGCAAACAGCATAATATAGCTGAGCTGGCCCCATAGCCGATCTACCATTTGGTCCCGATAGGTATCCCACATATAGGAAATATGATAGGCTTCCCCGTTTGTAGTGTACACTTTGTAGACAACATAAAAAAGCGTGGCACCATTATAGGTGAGCTCATATCTGCCGCGCCTCGTCATCTGCTCCTGGGCTCTCGCTCCCATTTCCTGCAGGGCCTCATCCGGTACCGGCTCTCCTTCACCTTCTAATGTAGCAAGCTGGTTCATAAGAAAAAAGTGGAACACAGAGCGAGCCGCTTCCCGTTGTTCAATAAAGTCCATTTCTGTCTGCGGCGGCACGACATGTTCTCCGCCTGGATTCGCGTACCGCATTTGTTCCTGCTCGATAATGCGGTACGTTTCTTCTGTCAGAGCACTTTTTAGTGAAATCGGATAGATTACACCGATCATCAGGGCGACAAGCAGCAGAATCGAAATAAACGAAAACCAGATCCGCTGAGTCAGGTTCAACCGAATCATGATGAGAGAACCCGGTACCCGTATCCGTAGAGTGTTTCAAGATGTATGCGCGGCAGCTTTTTGCGGACACGCCGTACAACGTCGTCCACTGCCCGCTCCGATCCGAAATAGTCGGTGCCCCACACATATTCAATAATCGTCTCTCTGGACAAGGCGTCTCCAATATGGGAGGTGAGCAGAATGACCAGATCCATTTCTTTAGTAGTCAGTTCAATATGTGATTCGCCGTCGTGCACGGTTCGCGAGGTAGGGTCAATTGTATACCCATTCAGTTCAATTTTATCTTTATCTGTTTCATTCGGAGGATAAACCCGCGAAAGCATCTTCTTCGCCCGGATAACAAGCTCTTCAGGAAGAAACGGCTTCGCTAGATAATCGTCGCTGCCTAGCTCCAGTCCAAGAACCCGGTCCAGGTCTTTATCACGGGCAGAAATGAAGATTACCGGAGTATCGGCTTCAGCCTTAATTGACTTCAGCAGCTGATAGCCGTCCATGCCAGGAAGCATGATGTCCAGAATCCAAAGGTGCGGCGGCGTGGAAATATGTTCAGACGCATCCTTCCCATCAGTAAAGTGCTGAACCTCCCATCCTTCCTTCTCCATATATGCCTTAATTACTTTTCCGAGATTTTCTTCATCTTCTACTAAATTAACAGTAAACTGACTCATACAATTTCCTCCTTCATCAACGGCTTTCGTTTGCTGCAAGCATGAAGCCGCGGTTGCTGATAGTGACAGTAGTTTCATCTATTTTAATATACTACGCGTCATTTTGAAAATCCGATGGGTATTTTACACGAAATTCAGTAAATCAGCGCTCCAGCAGATGCCTTTTCCCTCCTGCTGCCTGCAGCCACTCTTCTTCGATCTGACCGTGGCAAGTAAAAAAAATAAGCTGAGAAGGGTGTGCTGCTGCCTCCTTGAAGAAAGCAGTACGGCGATCTATATCCATGTTAACGACAGGTTCATCCATGATGAGCGGGAACCGTTCCCGTTCTGCAGTAAGCGACAATCTCAGTGCTGTATACAGCAGCTCTCTCGTTCCGCGACTCAGCTGGTCCGGGTTAAACAGCTTGCCTGTATGGGATTCTACTGCAAACGAACCCTCTCCAGGCATCGATATAGAGACATAACGTCCTTTCGTCATTCGATTAAATAAATCAGACGTGCGCTTCATCACAGCTGGAAGCTTTTCTTTTTCATACGTATCCGTCAGCTTCTGCACAGCAGCACCGGCAGCTTCCAGTACAGCCCATCTCCGGGCAGATGATGCTAGTGCCTCCTGCAATTCGTAATACTGCTGGGTTAATACTTCATAGGTGCCTTCCTCTTCAAGCTGTTTGATCAACAGTTTCGTTTCAGCGGACTTCCTTTCTGTCTGCACAGCTTTCGCTTCCAGTTCCTGCAGCGATTCTTCCAGTTCATCCAATGCCGCTGCCTCATAAGGTAATTCCAGCAGCCTTAAAAGCACTTTACGATCGGGGACAAGATCAAGCATTCGGTTGAAGCAGTTTTCTGCTTCCAGTTCTGCTTCTCGTCCCGCTTCAAAGCGTCGCAGCAGCTGATCAAATGCGGTCCGATCTTCCTCGTCTGCTTGACGTCTGAGCTCTGCCAGCTCTCGTTCCAGTGAGGAGAGACGGGTTTCGATCGCGTTCAGCTCTGTCTGCTGGCTGCGAAAGCGCCGCTGCTCTTCTTCACTGGCAAGACTGCTTCGTTCGAGCCGTTCGAGCTTAACCTGCAGTATTCCTTCCATCTCAGAAGGAGAGGATGCATTTCCAGCATAAGAAGCCGCTCCTTCCATCAGTGAATCGAGCTTGCCGGCTGCAATCCGATACTCTTTTTCATAAGAGGCTGTCTTATCAGCGGCTTTGTCATAGCGCTGTTTTAACGATAATAACGTCTCTCGTTCGGCTGTTGATAGCTCGTAATAAGCATCACCTGGCGCTTCTTGTGGCTTGTTTTTCAGATAGAGTGAAACGGCGGCTGAAATGACGCCTCCGATCAATGCCAGAACTGCCGTCACATATTCTGCTGCAAGAAAGCCTGCGGCTGCCAGCATGAGCAGAAGGCTTGTTGGAAGCCACCAAGTCAGCGATGGCAGCCTGCCTCCAAGCTCCGCGGTACGTTCAGCAAGCACGTCAGCCGCAGGCAGCTGCCGAAGGGGTATTGCAGCAGGATTTTCCTGTTCAAGCGTTTGCTGCTCCTGCTGCAGCTGTGCTAATGAAGCACCTGCTTCTTCCAGCTGATTATCCAAAACACGCCGTTCAGGAAATGCTCGCACAAGTGTCCGCAGTCTGGCAAGTTCAGCCTCTTCCTCAAATGCAGCCGGCTGCTTCATCGTATTTAGCAGAGTTCGCTTCTTCTCATAAAGATCAGCCTGCAGCTCTTCTTTTTCACGGTAAGCTGCTGCTGTTGTAACGGAGAGAAGACCGGAATCTGCAGCCTTTGCTTTCCAGTTCAGCCAGTTTACTTTGATTGGCTGCAGTTTTGCTAAGATCTCAGCTTCCCGGCGTTTTGCTTCACCTGTTTGCCGCTTGGAAGTGATCGTCTTTTGCTCTTCTTCGAGCAGCGCGTCTTCTTCTTTTAATTGTTCATATCGATCCAGCTCTTGTTCTGCCTGTTTGATCTGCTGTTGCAGCTGATCCAGCTTCGCAGCCGTTTCATTCAGTTCCGTTTTTCTGCCGCGCGGTTTAAAGAGTTTTGTACGGTCTTTGCTGCGTCGTTTATCCTCTTCGATTAACCGTTTAAGTCCGCTGAAAGATGTATCATAAAGCAGACTGCCAACCTCCTGAGAATCGCGCTTCTGCATGTCCTGAAGGTGATCAAGGTCCAATCGGTACAAAGAACGAAAAATAGGCAGACTGATGTCGGTAAGCAGTTCACCGTGATACGGCTCACCGTTGCAGTAAATGCTTCGCTCACCGCGGATCGTCCGTTTTTGTTCCCGCTCAATCAGCCAGCTTGTGCCGCTTTCCTCAAAAAGCAGCGAACCGCCGGCTCCTGTCATTTCCTGGTCCGAAAAACCGAACAAAACTCCTTCGATGAACGCCATAATTGTCGTCTTGCCGGCTTCATTTTTCCCTGTGAAAATCGTGCGGTTTTCCAGCTCCCAAAACTGGTCTTTCCATTTATAGTAGGAGCAAATATAAATACGGGTCAGCTTCACTTGGATGTCCCTCCTGCCGAGATCAGTTCACGCCATACATCCTGCCAAAACAACTCATCTTCCTTCAAACTATCCGGCAGGTGTCTCGAAATAACCGGATGCTTCGTCAACTGGTGCAGGGAGCCGTCCGCCTTCATATCGTTAACGGCCAGTTTTAATTCGTGCTGCAAGTCGCTCGCTAACGCTTCAGATTCACGCTCTGTATGGTTGAAAATCTTATCGAGAATAATGCCTGATGCCTCTGCTTCGTCTGCAAGCATCAAATGAAGGTCAACCTGGCCTGACGTCTCAAGTCCGGCAATAGATAATGTGCCTGCCAGAATAATGCTGTAAAGCGTATTCGTGTTTAACCCGGCAAAACAGGCTGAAACGAGCTCGTCTATCGTTTCAATTCCCGTGCAGTCAATCGAGACATTCTCACGTACAAACGGAGCTGTTTCCATAAAGGTGACCGCCGGAGGTCTGTCTGCTTCAAGTTCGACCATCAGCACTCCCTTCGCTCCCGTTTCTTTCCGGCTTGCTCCAATTATACTCCCGGGGTAATGAATCGGCGGTACTTTCGAAAGCTCGCTTCGCTGATGTATATGACCGAGCGCCCAATAGTCAAAGCCAGCTTCTTTCAGCTCCCGCAGCTGGAATGGAGCATAGTCGTGCGCCGCCCCAGCTGCCTCCTGGCCATGCAGCAGGCCGATATGAAAACCATGATCGGGCTGCAATTTCAGCTTGTTTATTGGTGAATCCGGATGAGAAGAGCCTGAGTAACTGAACCCATAAAGATGCACGGTTTCTTCCCTGCATGAGAGCGTTACCCGCTCGCCTTCCTCTGAAAACACGTGTACATTTTCCGGCATCGGCAACGCGGCACGTCCGCTGATTACCGGATCATGATTCCCATGAATGATGTATACCGGAATGTGGCGGCGGGCAAGTTTTTCCAATTCGCTGCGCAGATACCGCTGGGCTGATAGGGACCGCGTTTCGTAATGATATAAATCTCCGCTGATCAGCATAAAATCGACACGTTCTGCAGCTGCTGTCTCACACGCGTTCGAAAAGGAAACCTTTGCCGATCTTTGAAGTGCAGCTTTTTGTTCAGCTGGAACGGTTTCCGGGATGCTCACCGGACGATCTAAGTGAAGATCGGCACAGTGTATAAAACGAATCATAGGGCATGCCTCCTGAAAATCAGTAATGAATACTCATTCACTTTATGATAAACTATTTAAAAAGGCTCTCGCTCAGACGGCCGTGAGGAGGATCATGCATGAAGACCTATTATTTAACCGCCTACAGTAAAAAGGGCGACCATCTGCTGAACGAAACGCTTGAAGCTGAAAACGATGAGGAAGCCGGCAAAGCAGCACTCGCGAGACTCAAAGAAGAGAATCTCGAGCACGTGCCGAGCAGACTCGTCCGCTCTTCAGCCGGTCTCGTACATTTTCATCCGTAAGAGCGCTATTCTTTAATCGTATAAAACGTTCCTGACGTTCGGCTCAGAATTTCGCCTTGATCATCTTTGATCGTACATTCTGCAAATTGGACACCGCTGCCTTTCTTCAGGAAGGCAGCTTTTGCGTGCAGGGAACCGCTCCTTGATGTCCGCAGGAACTGGGTTTTCAGTTCGAGCGAAACGGAGGGCCTCTCATTGAAGGCTGCACACAGATGTCCGAGAGCTGTATCAGCAATGTAGGTGATGATCCCCCCGTGTATAAAGCCGACCGGATTAAACATCAGTTCTGTCACGGGAGCATCCAGATGAACCTCTTCGCTCTCCGCTATGTAATCAAATTCAAAATCAAACAAGGAGTACAAAAAGACATCCGGTGATCCGTCTTCATGTGCCTTCATCGCTTGGCGTACTTTTTCAATAAGCTCTTCTTCTCTCATTGACTTTCCCTCCTGTTTGCCGCTTTAAGGCAGCGGTTCCTGCTTCTAGTGTATCACGAACGTGTATTCTGCTGAAACAGAACTTAGGCAATCCAGCCGAACATGAAAAAAGCGCCGGTTCCTTTGCAGGAACCGGCGTTATCGTTACTATTATCCGTTCTGTTCTTCTGTTCCATAAAGCGCTTCTAGCGGGCTCGTGATAATCTTGTTGATCTCACCGACGAGCTGGCTCATGCGCTGTTCTTCTTCCATGAGCTTCATGATCTGTTCATGCTGCTGTACCAGTTCAAACTGCTTCTGAGCCTGCTGTACTTCTTCCTCAGAAATTTGTTCTCCCTGCATTTGCTTCTGTTGAAGGTCCATCTGAACGCTTCGGAAATTATCGAGCATTTTTTTTGCTACTTCATCGTTTTCGATATCTTCATGAAGCTGCTTAAGCGTTGTAAATTCTTCACTCGCCTGCAGCGCTTCTGCAAGCTCATTGGCCTTTTCAAAGTGGTCTGCCATTCGAAAAATCCTCCTTGGTTTTTCAGCGCCTTTGCGCTGTGCTATTCAAGCTCCGTTAGACTGTAACATAAATGGGCGCGGAATGCATCCCATCAGAAAATAAACAGAATAAAGATCCCTTGGATCAGTCCCACTAATGCCCCGATCAAGCCACCCAGTACAGCGATCATCTTCAGCTCGCGGCGTGCGATAATTAACAGCATCTCTTCAAGCCGTGAGAGAGGGAACGTGTTAACTTCTTTTGTAACAAGCTCTTTGATCCCAATCTGCTTCATAATGGATTTAATATAGCGTGAAAGAATCGTCGAGGCGGATGCCAGCACGGATGGAATGACCGTTTTGTTTAACAATTCTTCATATCGCATGCTCCATCCGGAAATAGGACCGCCCCATTCGCCGATTACCGGTGTACGGCCGACCGCTGATTCCGTTAATTTCGTGAGCCATTCCTCCAGCTTCTCATCGCTGACATAGTCATCTGCAGATGTTTCCAGAATCCCCTTCCATTCCCTGTGCATGAGTTCAATAAGAAGCTTTTTTGTCTGCTTATCCTGTAAGAACCGCACGAGCTCTCTGGAGATCAACTCCCCCATGGAGAACCGTTGAGCCACTCTGCTGAACATTGTTGAGACACTTCCTCTGGAACGAAGGTACGTTTTCAGCATACTGTCTATTTGATTTATTCCTTCCGGGGACGCGACATAGTCGGTACCCTTCGTGACAATCTGATCCGCTAAAAGCGGAAAATAAGATTCACAGCGGTCAATCCAATTATCCGGAACCCAGTTTTGGAAGGGCTCGCGGCTGTATTCCTGAATGATCACGCGAAGTCTGTCTGCTAAACCTCGTTCGACGGATTTGCGGAGCGACAACAGCTGATCCTTCATGCCGAGGTGTTCTTCCATCCACTCATCAAGCGTACGCTCCTCTTGCAGCAGGTCCTTGACTCCCTCCTGCAGACGACCCTGCACTTCTTCAAACAAAATTCCGTCTCTCAGCTTCTCCTGCATGCCTTCCGGAGTCACTAAATGATCTTCAACGAGCTTTCCCAAATTGTCGGCAATCTCGCCGCGCCGCTTTGGAATAAGCCCGGGTGTAAATGGAATTTGGAACGATCCGATAAACCATGGGCGATAAGGCCTGAACAGCATTCGGATCGCTATGATATTTGTACCTCCCCCTACAATTGACCCGATCAGGATCAAGAAGAGCAGGATAGTCCAGTCACTCATACAATCATCCCCCTGCACGGCTGCTTATGATAGTATAACGTACGCGACAGGTGAAAACCAACGAATCCTGTTAACGCGCGGGCTGGTTCATGGTACGATAAAAACAGCTTTAAAGGAGGGACACGTGATGATTCAGCATTTTCAATGGAAGGAGCAGCCGTTCGGCTGGAACTTCCACTTCTATTATAAACAGGTGAGATACCGCGGGATTTATCAAAAAGATGGAAAAATTGTATGGAAGCAGCCTGATGCTATTGACGATCAGTCTTTTTTAGAGTCGTCTGTGCATGATCTGATGCTCTATCATGTCTATGAGGATCACCGGCAATGAAGCGTTTTACAGTCACCAGAGGCTCCGAAACGCACCACATCGAGCCGGAAGAGCTCAATCAGGAGGAGCTTCAGCTTCTGCAGTCCATTCTCGATCGGCAGCAGCCTGCCCAGGATTTTCCGCTTCCGAATGATCCGCTTGCTCTAGCGCTGCACCGGCTGCTCGTACTTGAAGAAGAGGTTCCCGAGACGGCATGGAGCGAAAAGCTTTCATTCCCACTGCGAGTGATTCACTTTCGTTTTCCAAAACAAATTGACGAGCAGGAGGCATTCTCCCAGGCTGCCTCTTCTCTTTTTCCGGGAAGCAGGTTTATGCTTTGGAAATCTCATCGGGACAGCATGATTCTTCAGGAAACGGATGAGGCCTTTGAAGATGAACTGAACCTTTCCTCTGTAGTCGATACACTGGCAGCAGACTTTTTCGTTCGTCCTTCCGTCTGTGTCGGCTCCATGATTTTGTCTCCCCAAGGATTAAAAGAGCATATTGACTGGGAACACCAGCTGTTTCACGATACGGCAGCTGCCTTCCCTAAAAAACATACCTTCCTTGAACAAGAGCTGCTGCTCTATTTCATGCTGAGCCGGTTTACCCCACAGACGATTACCCAGATTCGCCGGCAGCTGAAGCCGGTCGAGGACGAAAGCGAGCTGCTCGAGTCGGTGCGATGCTTTCTGGAATGCAACCTGAACATCAGTCTTGCTGCCAAAAAAATGTTTATGCACCGGAATTCCATGCAGTACCGGGTCGATAAATTTATTGAGAAAACGACGCTCGACATCAGGCAGTTTCAAAACGCAGCTGCTGTCTACCTCATGCTTTTGACAATGCCTTCTTCCTGCAGCCGTTCTTGAAACAACAGCGTGAACAAAGCCTAATCAAGAGATCGAGCTGTTGACAAAAGCACGGTATGTGCCTGTTTATTCGTTTTTACGCGGTCCTTCTTCGTTCGCGCGCAAATGCGTTCCACGTCCAGAAGCGAATTGGTTCTTCACGCCCCAGGCGAATGTCGCAAAGCATGGGCCTCACCATTTGTAGATAAGCCGTTGCACAGGTGGAGGAACGCAGGCTCGTGCCTGACGACATCAAGAGCCTTGATTTCGGTTGTCAGCAGGGACTGTATGCACTTTTGTGAAAGCGCATGCATCTTGCACAATCAACAGCCAGTTTTTTTGTGCACGGTTACCATAGATATGAGAACCCTTACAGGATACACTGATTACAGATTAGAAAATGAGTTTGTGGGAGGAATTAAAATGGCTGATATTACGTTTAAGAATTTGTACAAAATTTACGACGGGGATGTACAGGCAGTTACTGACTTCAACCTGGACATCGCTGACAAAGAATTCATCGTCTTCGTTGGACCATCAGGCTGTGGAAAATCGACAACGCTTCGAATGGTAGCCGGTCTTGAAGATATCTCAAAAGGTGACCTTTACATTGGAGACGACCGTGTCAACGATGTGGCACCTAAAGACCGAGATATTGCAATGGTGTTCCAGAACTATGCGCTTTATCCACACATGAACGTATATGAAAACATGGCGTTTGGGCTGAAGCTGAGAAAATTTCCTAAGCAGGAAATTGACGAACGCGTCCGTAATGCTGCCAAAATTCTTGGCCTGACTGAGATGCTTGACCGTAAACCGAAAGCAATGTCCGGTGGTCAGCGTCAGCGTGTTGCCCTCGGCCGTGCCATCGTTCGAAATCCAAAGGTATTCCTGATGGATGAGCCTCTTTCCAACTTGGATGCGAAGCTTCGTGTGCAGATGCGTGCAGAGATCATCAAACTTCACCACCGGCTGCAGACAACTACCATTTACGTTACACATGACCAGACAGAAGCGATGACGATGGCTTCCAGAATCGTCGTCATGAAAGATGGTCTCGTACAGCAGGTCGGTGCTCCGAAGGACATTTATGATTATCCGGAAAATATTTTCGTCGGCGGATTCATCGGCTCTCCTGCCATGAACTTCCTCCACGGAAAACTGACTGGAAATACATTCAGTATCGGTGAGCATACCGTTACGATTCCAGCCGGCAAGATGAAAATGCTTGAAGGCTACGACGGCAGAGATCTTGTACTTGGTATTCGTCCGGAAGATTTCCATGATGAACCGGTCTTCCTGGATGCAGCTGAGAACAGCCGCTTTACTGCGACGATTGATGTAGCTGAACTTATGGGTGCGGAATCCTACCTCTACTCAAAAGTCAGTGATCAGGATTTTATTGCACGAGTCGATTCCCGTACGGATGTAACCGGCGGTACGAAAATTGATCTCGCATTTGATATGAACAAAGCTCACTTCTTTGATCCAGAGACTGAGCAGCGAATCCGCTGATTCCCTGTAACAGGGTTTCAATATTCCCCCTTTTTGAAGCTGTTCCAGCCATGCCGGCTGCGGACAGCTTCTTTTCATGTTTTTCTTTTCGCAGCAGTATGTTCATGCTAAACTAAAACAAACATACGTTTGCAGGAGGTCATTTATGAATTTTACTGCGATTGACTTTGAAACAGCATCAACTGAACAGGGAAGCGCCTGCGCTATCGGCCTTGTACGCGTTGAGAACAGCGAAATCACGCAGGAAGTCTACTCATTAATTCGTCCGTTTTCGCCGTATTTTGATCCAAAATGTGTACGGGTTCACGGGATAACGTGGGAGGATGTAAAGAGTGAGCCGACGTTTCAGGAGCTTTGGCCGGAGATCGAGCCGCTGATTCAGGATCAGCTTCTAATTGCACATAATGCAAGTTTTGACATGAAGGTTCTTCGTTCTGCTCTGCAGGTATGGGGGATCTCCGGTCTTTCTGCTGCTTATAACTGCTCGGTTCAAGTATCCCGGAAAACGTGGCCTGAATTTTATAATCATAAATTATCCACTGTAGCCCACGAGCTGTCGATTGATCTAAATCACCACCATGCACTGGATGATGCACGGGCAGCTGCATCCATCATTATAAAGGCTCAGGAAATTCATAACGCATTCTCCGAACAAGCCTTTCTGCAGCACCTGAACCTTCACAACGGCTCGCTTGCACCCGGCGCCCACTTCACTCCAGCGGCCAACCGGAAGCGAAAGCAGCTCGCTCTCTCCTCAAACGGTCTTATTCAGTCGGACAGAAGATAAAAAAGAACTGCCGCCGGATCACTCGATCCGGCGGCAGCTCTTTTCGTAGGCAGATTTCTAATTTAATGGCTTCGTGTCAGTCGATCCATGGAAAGCGGGGCGCCGGTTGCTTCCTGAATTTCTTCAGGTGTTGAACCATCAAGTATTTCATCAAGGACCAGACCGGTTTCGGTCACATCGATAACGGCTCGTTCGGTGATAATCCGATTAACAACGCCAAGTCCGGTTAACGGAAGGGAGCATGATTTTACGATTTTAGGTGTCCCGTTCCGGCTGACGTGGTCCATAATGATAATCACGCGTTTAGCACCGTGAACGAGATCCATAGCTCCTCCCATTCCTTTGATCATTTTGCCCGGTATCATCCAGTTCGCCAGATCTCCAGACTCGGAAACCTCCATTGCGCCAAGGATAGCCACGTCAATATGACCTCCGCGAATCATAGCAAACGATTCAGCGCTGCTGAAATAAGCGGCACCTTTCGCTTCTGTCACCGTTTCTTTTCCGGCATTAATCAAATCTGCATCGACTTCGTCGGCTTCCGGATAAGGCCCGATCCCGAGCAGCCCGTTTTCTGACTGCAGCATTACTTTTTTATCTGCATCCAGGTAATTTGCTACCATCGTCGGCATACCGATACCGAGGTTCACGTAATCGCCGTCTTTGATTTCTTTTTCAGCCCGTCGTGCGATTCGTTCGCGCTTTTCCTTTTTTTCCATCCGCTCTTCCTCCTTCATCAGGCTTCTTTCACGGTGCGCCGTTCAATCCGATTTTCCTGAACAGCTTCGATTATGCGGTTGACGTAGATCCCTGGTGTATGAATCGACTGCGGGTCAAGCGTTCCCGCTTCAACCAGGTTTTCTACTTCAGCGATTGTCACTGCTCCGGCAGCCGCAATCATCGGGTTGAAGTTTTGAGCTGTTTTACGATAAATTAAGTTGCCGTACGTATCACCAGTATGTGCACGTACGATGCTGATATCTCCGGTAATGGCATGCTCGAGTACGTACTCCTTGCCATCAAACGTTCTGACTTCTTTACCCTCTGCAATCGGCGTGCCGACTCCTGCAGGCGTATAAAAAGCGGGGATGCCTGCTCCGCCGGCACGGAGTCTTTCCGCTAAGGTTCCTTGAGGTACAAGCTCAACTTCCAGCTCTCCGTTGATCACCTGACGCTCAAATTCCTTATTCTCACCGACGTATGACGCATAAATCTTGTTAATCTGCTTTTTTTCAAGCAGCAGGCCGAGTCCCCAGTCGTCGACTCCGCAGTTGTTGGAAACAATCGTTAAATCTTTAACGCCGCTATCGACAAGCGCCTTAATGACATTTTCAGGAATGCCACACAGGCCAAAACCGCCGACGAGAATAGTCGAGCCGTCCTTTATATCAGCTGTGATGTCTGCCGTGTCTGTGTATAGTTGTTTCACAACGATCATCCTCTCCTGATTAATTACGCGCTATACGGGATAAATTGGACGCTTTCTCTCTGAAAAAACGACATCTTTACCGGCATACAGCTCAAACCGGGATGCCAAATTGTCACGAAGCGCGCCTGCAGGTATGACATCGTCGACAATCATTTCGGATGCAAGCCTGTAAATATCTATGTTTTCCTGATATTCTTTCCGCTTCTCCGCTATAAAAGCCGGTCGGTCTGATTCGTCCAGCGCCGCTATTTTATTTGCATACACAGCGTTCACTGCTGCTTCAGGTCCCATCACTGCTATTTGAGCAGAAGGAAGCGCTATGCAGGCATCTGGTTCAAAGGCCGGCCCTGCCATCGCATATAAGCCAGCTCCATATGCTTTTCGCACGACTACTGAAATTTTAGGGACAGAAGCAGAAGACATAGCTGCTACCATCTTTGCACCGTGACGGATGATCCCTGCTTTTTCTACTCTCGTTCCAATCATAAAGCCCGGAACGTCAACGAGGAAAAGCAGCGGAATACCAAATGCATCACACATCGTAATAAATCTCGCTGCTTTATCGGCAGAATCGTGAAATAGTACGCCGCCCTTCTGCTTTGGCTGATTTGCGATAATTCCTACTGTGCGCCCTTCTATTCTTGCGAGACCGGTAATCAGCTCCTTTGCAAACAACGCTTTCACCTCAAAAAAGCTGCTTTCATCAATCAGTCCATCGATAAACTGATGCATATCGAATGGCACGTTCTGATTGGCAGGCACAAGCTTTTCCAAATCCTTTTCAACAGCTGGTACAGCTTCTTTTACTGCGGAAGCTGTTTGATAGTTTTCCGGCATATACGAAAAATAAGAGCGGGCTGCTTCAATCGCTTCAGGTTCATCAGCCGCCAGTACATCCCCACAGCCCGAAACAGAGCAGTGCATTTTAGCGCCGCCCATTTCTTCAAGACTAACTTTTTCCCCAATGACCATTTCTGCCATTCGCGGAGAACCCAGATACATACTTGCATTGCCTTCTACCATGATGACGATGTCACAAAATGACGGAATATATGCTCCTCCGGCAGCAGAGGGACCGAACAACACACAAATTTGCGGAACCATCCCGGAAAGCTTTACTTGATTATGGAAAATCCGTCCGGCACCGCGGCGGTTTGGGAACATCTCGATCTGGTCCGTAATCCTTGCTCCAGCGCTGTCTACCAAATAGAACATCGGAGCTTTCAGCTTTAGTGCGGTCTCCTGAATACGAATGATTTTTTCGACCGTCTTTGCCCCCCATGATCCAGCCTTCACGGTTGAGTCATTGGCCATTACACACACGGTGCGGCCGTCTACTTTACCGATCGCCGTGATAACACCGTCTGCAGGTAATCCTTCTGTCTCAGCGTTGGCAAATTTTCCATCTTCCTTCCACGAGCTGTCATCAAAAAGACGTGCAAGCCTGTCCCTGACAAACAGCTTGCCTTTTGAAGCATTCGCTTCATGATATTTCTCACTCCCGCCTTTTTCAATCTGCTCCACCCGCTCCTTCCAGGTTTTATCCAGTTTCAGCGTCATTCCTATCTCTCCTTATCAGCGTCCTGTAAATTCAGGCGGCCGTTTTTCCTTAAAGGCTCTTAACCCTTCAAGTCGATCTTCTGTCCCGATTGTCTGTTCATACTGCTTGCGCTCCAGCTCGAGCCCGGTCTGCAGGTCTGTCTGTATTCCCTGATTTACAGCTGTTTTTGCGGAACGAATGGCGAGTGGTGCACGGCTGTTAACGAGCCCAGCCATCATAGAGGCTTCCTCGTACAAGTGCTTCACCGGCACATATTTAAGGATCAGACCGCTTTCTTCCGCTTCATCTGCCGCAAGCTTGCGTCCTGTCAGAATCATTTCTTTTGCTTTCTGCTCCCCTATTAATCTCGGGAGCCGCTGCGTACCTCCAGCTCCTGGAATGATCCCCAAACCGGTTTCTGCGAGAGAGAAAAAAGCTTGATCGGTGCTGATTCGAAGATCACAGGCTAAAGCCAGTTCCAGACCTCCACCGATGGCATGGCCGTTTATAGCAGCGATAACAGGCTGCGGCATCTCGTAAACGCTTTCAATAAAGCTTCGAATGGAGGCTACTGCCTGCCATACTTCAGATTCCTGCATTTTAGAACGCTCTTTCAAATCAGCTCCAGCACAAAACACTTTCTTGCCCGCACCGGTTATGATGACAGAGCGGACAGCTGTGTCATGACGCCACTCCTGCAGGACGTCAGAAGCCTGTGCAATTAAGTCGCTGCTCAATGCATTCGCAGCATCCTCGCGATCCAGCGTAAGCCAGCCGGTCCGATCTCTTACTTCCGCCTGTATCATCATGCGCCATCCTCCTCTTCCTGCTGCAGCTGCAGCTGGTAGCTTGGCAGCTTAGTGCCGACGTGCGGCTCAATGTATTCTGCAGCTTTTACGAGCCCCTTTAGCGATACACCTGTTTTCACGCCGAGCGCATCCATCAAGTACTGCACATCTTCTGTCGCAACGTTGCCGGTAGCCCCTTTTGCATACGGACATCCTCCCAGACCCCCGTTGGCGCCATCAAATACTTGAATATTCTGCTCCAGACCGGCCATAATATTTGCACAGGCGAGTCCGCGCGTATTATGGAAATGCAAAGCCAGTCTTCCTGTGGGTATGGTGGTTTTTAACTGGCGGATGACCTGCTTGACCTGAAGCGGATTTGCTACGCCGATCGTGTCTCCAAGCGACAACTCATCTACCCCCATGTCAAGCAGGGCGTGTGCCGTCTTTTCCACCTGTCCGATCGACACCCTGCCTTCATACGGGCATCCAAAAACAGTAGATACATACCCTCTCACTGTTTTCCCCGCAGCTTTTGCTTCTTCAGCTACCTCCCGAAGGAGTGTCAGC
Source organism: Alkalicoccus luteus (assembly GCF_052061695.1). Taxonomy (NCBI): domain Bacteria; kingdom Bacillati; phylum Bacillota; class Bacilli; order Caryophanales; family Bacillaceae; genus Alkalicoccus; species Alkalicoccus luteus. Next base: position 79,523 of record NZ_JBPZEY010000006.1, on the reverse strand, counting down.
GATTCTTCAGTCGACTTATTAACGTTCCGTCTATTGTGTGTGTCGCTTGATGAGACGAACAACCCTATTTCGTCGACGTCAGCACGAAGCGCGCGCTCAAGCCCTTTTGCGTTCGGAACGAGCGCCGCATACGTCACACCTTCTTTTCGCTTTAAATACCGGAACACATCGTCGGCATCAGCTAGTGCGGGGATCCACTTAGGTGATACAAATGACGACACTTCGATATAGGTGATTCCGGCATCCGTAAGCTTTTCGATCCAGGCAACTTTTTTTTCCGTGGAGACAAGCGCCTGCTCATTTTGCAGACCGTCTCTAGGACCGACTTCCTTCAGAACAGCTTCCGCTGGAATCGTCATACGCCTGTCCCTCCTTAGCCGAGCTTCACTACGACATCTTCTTCATTCACAAAGCTTCCTTCTTCTACAAGTACTTCGGAAACGGTGCCGCTTTGTTCGGCTGCGATTGGAATCTCCATTTTCATAGATTCTAAAATCACAACTTCGTCACCCTCCTGTACCTCGTCGCCTACTTTTACGTTAATTTTCCATACGTTCCCTGCCATCGTTGTTTGAATGTCTGCCATCTTCTGCTCCTCCTTCACATTAATTCGTCTGCATTAAAAAGTGTGTATTTATTTCGGCACGCTGAAAACGCGGATCCTTCAACACCTCGATCAACATTGGGATATTTGTCTTGATCCCGGCTGTCTCCGCCTGTTCCAGTGCATCAATCAGCAGATTTACTGCCTGTTGTCTAGATTCGCCGCGGGCGATCACTTTTCCTACCATCGGATCGTAAAAAGGGCTGATCGTATCTCCTTCTACAAACCCCATATCATAGCGGATCCCTTCTACCTCAGGGAATTTCCAAGCTGTGATCGTTCCCGGAGAAGGGAAGAATGTTTTTGGATCTTCCGCATAAATTCGAGCTTCGACTGAAGCTGCTGCTGCATCAAACCGGACAGGAAGCTCGTCTAGTGCAGATCCGGAAGCAAGCAGGAGCTGCCATTCTACAAGATCGGTGCCGGTTGTTTCTTCAGTTACCGGATGTTCAACCTGTAAACGCGTGTTCATCTCCAAAAAGTATACATCCTCTTCGGCGCTTACGATAAACTCAACGGTTCCCGCATTCCGGTAGTGAATCGAAGCAGCGGCGCGGCGCGCTGATTCCTCAAGCGCTTCAATCGTTTCCGCAGCAAGAGCAGGTGCAGGTGCTTCTTCGATCACTTTCTGGTGACGGCGCTGAACAGAACAATCCCGCGTCCCAAGCACTCGGACGTTGCCGTTTCCATCTCCAAATACCTGTGCTTCTACGTGGCGAGGATTAATGATGTATTTTTCGAGAAATAAATCACCAGATCCGAAAAAGGTCTCTGCCTTCTTCCGCACAGAAGCCGCTGCTTTCACAAGCTGTGTCTCATCGTCAACACGCTGCATGCCGATACCGCCGCCGCCTGCTGCTGCTTTCAGCATAACGGGGAAGCCGATGCTGCGAGCGGCAAGCACGAGTTCTTTTTCAGATTCTCCGTCAAGCACCTTTCCTGGTACAACTGGAACAGAGGCAGCTTCCATGAGTTTTCTCGCCTGAATCTTGTCTCCCATTTTTGCAATGGACTCAGGTGCAGGACCGATAAAAAGCATCCCTTCGGCTGCTACTCGTTCAGCAAACTCGGCATTTTCAGACAGCAGACCATAGCCGGGATGAATCGCATCAGCACCAAAATCCTTTGCCGCCTGCAGGACCGCGTCCATGTTCAAGTAGCTTTCTTTTACGCGGGCTCCGCCGATTTCCACTGATTCATCCGCCATCAAAACATGCTGAGCGCGGCTGTCAGCCTCCGAATAAACGGCGATACTGGTAATATCGAGACTGCGGCACGTACGGATAATTCGGCAGGCGATTTCGCCGCGGTTTGCAATTAACAGTTTATTGATCATATTTAGTTCCCCCTTCATCAGGCTTGTGGACAGCCGATTTCACGTGCAATGACCAGACGCTGAATTTCAGATGTGCCTTCCCCGATCTCCATCAGCTTCGCATCCCGTAAAAACCGCTCGATTTTATATTCGCGCATATAGCCGTATCCGCCGTGTATCTGCAGCGCTTCATTACAAGCTCTCGTTGCAGCTTCAGATGCAAACAGCTTCGCCATTGCCGCTTCTTTTTTAAATGGCTTTTTATGGTCCTTTAACCAGGCAGCCTTCAAAATCATGTTTTTAGCAAGCTCCAGCTCCATTGCCATGTTGGAAAGCTTAAATTGGATAGCCTGAAAGCTGCCAATGTGCCGCCCAAACTGCTTACGCTCATTGCTGTAAGCTAGTGCAGCCTCATAGGCTGCACGGCCGATGCCAAGTGCCAGTGCGGCAATAGAGATCCGGCCGCCGTCAAGCGTGTATAAAAACTGATTAAACCCTTTTTCCGCGTCCCCAAGAATGTTTTCCTCCGGGACTTCTACATCTTCAAGAATGAGCTCTGTCGTATTCGATCCTCTTACGCCCATTTTTTCGTACTCTGCTCTGATCGTAAGTCCTTTGGCATCAGCAGGTACAATAAATGCAGAAATTTGCTTTCGTCCGTTTTCACGCTCCCCGGTTACCGCTGTTACGATAATCGTCCTTGCATAGCTCGCGTTTGTAATCCAGCACTTTTCCCCATTGATGATATAGCGGTCGCCTTTCTTCACGGCCTTCGTCCGAGTTCCGCCTGCATCTGAACCGGCATTTGGCTCAGTCAAACCAAAAGAACCGAGCGTTTTACCTGATGCAAGCGGCGTCAGATGCTCTTGCTTCTGGGCTTGTGTGCCAAAATGATAAAGCGGTGACGCTCCGAGAGATACGGCTGCAGCATAGCTTAACCCGGTGCTTCCGCAAACTTTTCCGATTTCTTCAACTGCGAGGATATAGGAAATAGTATCTCCGCCAGAGCCGCCGTATTCTTCCGGAAATGGAATTCCAAGCAGACCAAGCTCCCCCATTTGCTTAAAAATCTCTTCAGGAAACCGTTCCTCTTTATCGATGCTGTCTGCAATCGGGGCAATTTCTTTTTCTGCAAAATCCTGTACCATATCTTGAATCATGCGCTGTTCTTTCGTCAGTTGAAAATCCATTCTCTTCTCTCCTCTCCATTATGTAAGGGCTTACATTTTACCGCAAATAAGAAACGGCACTGACTGAGCATTCGTTCAGATTGTACCGCTGTAAATAAAAGTATAATAGAGCGCATGTAAAATGTAAAGCTGCTCGAAAAATTGATTACGATCAGGGAAATGGCCGCTGTCAAAGCGGCCAGAACGTCATAATATCGAATACGCCGATAAAAATGATTAGAACGCCCGCTGCGGTTTGCACCCACTTACCGGCCTGCTTGCCTAATTTAACTGCTCTGCCTCCCAAGTCCAAATACCAAATAACAAATACAAGAAGCAGAAAAGGCAATGTTGTACCAGCTGCGAACAATGCCGGCATGATCGCTCCAGCAGGTGATGCCACTGCAGCCGGCATCATGAGGACGAAGAACAGAATGAACATCGTCGGGCAAAATGCGAGTGAGAAAGTAAACCCGAGCAAAAATGCCCCTCCTCCCCGTCTCGATTTTTTCTCAAATCGATATGGTATGCGAAAATTCAGAGGAAGAAATCCGGCTAGAAATAACCCGATCGCGATCAAAAGCGGCCCGATCATCCAGCGGAAGGGTTCAAAGAAAAGCGGGAGCTGCCGCTGGAATTCCTGTCCGAGCAAAAACACGATAAGTCCCAGCAGTGAAAAAGCTGCTGCTTTGCCTGCTAAAAACTGAACGGTGTCCAGCCAGGAAATACCTTTACGGATGGAATTGGAACCATAAAGCGTCATCGCTGTAATGTTGCCTGACAGCTGACAAGGAGCAAGTGCTCCGACGATTCCTAAAGCAAACGCATACAGCATCGGAAATGACTGGACGCTTTCAGCTGCATTCATAAATGGATCCCGTATAATCTGGATGATGCCGTCAACCGTTTCAAACATATAATTAATCCTCTCTTAAATGAAAGTGTGGAATAAACTGCTATTGTCTTTGCAACCGATGCATATGTAAAGTATATCAGGGTAATAGAGAGGTAAACACGTTAAAGAGCTGGAGGAATGATGATGCACATCTCTATTTTTGGCGCGACCGGCAGAACCGGAAGCGAATTTACTTCAAGAGCACTTCAGGCGGGCTGGACGGTGACTTTGCTGATCCGCTCACCGGAGAAGGTTCCTGAAGCGTGGAAAAATCATCCGTCCGTTACAATGATTACAGGAAACGCTCTGTCTAAGGATGATGTATCCAAAGCCATAGACAGCCGTACAGAAGCTGTTTTTTCCGCTCTCTCCACGGATAAGGCCGATGTATTAAGCCAGGCTGTACCTGCTATAACAGCCAGAATGCAGGAGCTGGAGATTTCACGATTTGTGTCGATTGGTACTGCTGGTATTTTAAATGCGATGCACACACCGGATAAATTTCGTTACGAAACGGATGAATCTAAAAAACCGATGACTCGCAGTTCGATCGAACACGCCTTTGTGTTCCATCATTTAACTGACAGTGAGCTGAACTGGACTATTTTTTGTCCAACTTATCTTCCTGACGGCACTGAAGCACGTCCTGTTTCATGGAAAATTGACTTTATGCCGAATGCAGGCAAGCGTATCACTCCTGCTTCTACTGCAGCTTTTGTTTTTGAACATTTTTTGAACCCTCAGTTTTCTCACTGTCGTGTCGGTCTGGCAGAGGAATCGGAGTCATAAACGGCAAAACCGGACCCAGGCTCACTTGAGCGTTTAGAGACCGCAAGCCCTGTTCCTGTTATTGAGAGCCGCAGCAAGTTCGTTCCCATCTGCCCCCATTTTAACAGTGTTTAACGCTGTCTAACAGGAGCAGGCTGGGCTATTTGTCAGATAAACCCTTTGCTTCGACCAAACGCCATCCAGTCCCGGCTGCTCGCTATATGCAGCTTTTTTGCAGCGCTGCGCCGGTGATTTTCTACGGTTTTTTCCGATATACCGAGTACTGCTGCTGTTTCCCGAACGGTGTAGCCGTGAATTCGCATACGAACAGCTTCTTCTTCTCTAAGCGTCAGTTCTTCAGCTGAGCTGCTTTGCAGGACTACTGCTCCCGGCTTCAGGTCCCCTCTCATAATACGGCTCAATCTTCGCATCCATTCGTCCAGCGAAAGGGTATCATAAAGCGGAAGGTCACGGCTTTTATCCTCTTCAGTCCCGATCAAATAAACGCCTGCTCCAGCTTCCTGGTGAAAGGAAGCCGGTGAAAGCGAACCTGGCAAGGCTGTATGAACGAAAATGTGTGTGAAAGAGTACAGTCTCATGCTTTTATACAACTCTTCGCGCGTGGCAGCTGTTACCATATAGTCAATGTCTCCCAAATCATACAGCAGCTGCACGAGTCCGTGCCTCATTAATTCGTGGTTCATGCCGATCAATACACGCATGTTAAAAACCTCCATTCACAAAACCGTCGTAAGCTGTTCAATAATTGCTCACAAATTCACATAACTTAGGGGTTATCCCCTATAAACGACCGTGATATTATCTATTATTATATATTTACGAGCGACTGAGCTCTACTATTTGAGTTTAATGACTGAGGGGGAGAATATATGTTTTTTGAGAACGATCCGGTCCTCTTAAGCAGAATACTTACCTATTTGACACTCGGGTTTCATGCTATATTCGCCACGATCGGTGTCGGGATTCCGATCATGATCGCCATTGCAGAGTGGATGGGGATTAAACGAAATGACCCGCACTATACGCTTTTAGCGAGACGATGGGCACGAGGGTTTGTGATCACAGTCGCTATCGGTGTCGTTACCGGTACTGCGATGGGACTGCAGCTAAGTCTGCTTTGGCCGAATTTTATGCAGGCTGCCGGCCACACAATCGGCTTGCCGATGTTTATGGAAGTTTTCGCCTTTTTCTTTGAAGCGATATTCCTCGGCATTTATTTGTACACGTGGGACAGGTTTAAATCGAAGATGCGCCATTTCCTGCTCGTTATTCCGATTGTAATCGGAGCGACAGCAAGTGCTTTCTTCATCACAACGGTCAACGCCTTTATGAATGCGCCGCAAGGTTTTGATATTATCGACGGCGTCGTTACAAATGTAAATCCATTAGAAGCCATGTTTAACCCGGCTACGCCGACGAAGATATCTCACGTGATCATTACGTGTTATTTAACAGCTGCTTTCGTGCTCGGTGCAATTGCTGCGGTGAAAATATTGCGCGGCAATAAATCCGTGTACCACCGCAAGGCCCTTCACATGACAATGGTTGCCGGTGCCGTATTTGCGGTTGGAACAGCTGTGATCGGAGATCTTTCCGGTAAATATTTGCACGAATATCAGCCTGAAAAGCTGGCTGCTGCTGAGTGGCACTTCGAAACTGAAACCGAAGCCCCGCTTATACTTGGCGGCATCATAAACGAAGATAATGAAATAAGCTATGCTCTGGAAATCCCTTACGCACTCAGTATCCTAGCAGGAGGGACGCCGGATACAGAAGTAATTGGCTTAAATGAATTTCCGGAAGAAGACCTGCCGCCGCTTTTTGTCCACTACTTCTTTGACTTAATGGTGTTTATCGGCATGTACCTCGCTGCCGTTAGTACACTGTTCGTCGTGATGAACTGGAAGAAGACGTGGAATGCCTTTAATAAGCCGCTGTTGATCATGGTCGCTGCTGGCGGACCGCTTGCGATTGTTGCCATGGAATCAGGCTGGATCTTCGCTGAAGTTGGTCGACAGCCGTGGATTTTAAATGGCATCATGCGAACCTCGGAAGGTGCTACTACTTCCGGACAAGTCGGATTAATGCTCATCCTGTTTGCTCTCTTATATACAGTACTCGCTGTTACATGCATCGGGGTGCTCCGTAAGATGTTTAAGCGCAACCCGGTTGAGCGGGAGATGTATAAGCGCGATATTCAAAACTATGAAGTAAAGTAATGACAGAGAAAGGAGTGGTCCGGTGTCATACGAAGTAATTGGAATTACAGTTCTCTGGCTGTTTTTATACGGCTACCTCATTGTTGCATCCGTTGATTTCGGCGCCGGCTTTTTCAGCTACTATTCGAAGCGAACGAAAAAAGATCACATGATTCACCCAATCATTCAACGCTATCTTTCACCGGTATGGGAAGTAACGAACGTATTTCTCGTATTTTTCTTTATTGGAATTGTCGGCTTTTTTCCGGAGACTGCCTATTACTACGGGACGGCACTGCTCGTCCCGGGCAGTATCGCGATAATTCTTTTAGCGATACGGGGCTCCTATTATGCGTTTGCCACTTACGGAGCTAAGGAAAGTAATTTTTATAACTTTCTGTATGGAGCAACAGGCCTGTTGATTCCGGCGTCGCTTACGACAGTACTGACAATTTCTGAAGGTGGCTACATTACCGTAGAAAACGGGAACGTCGAACTTTTATATGGAGAGTTATTCGGCAGCCTCTATTCATGGGGCGTCGTTATTCTTGCGATTGTCAGTGTTCTGTTCATCTCCGCTTCGTTTCTAAGCTATTATGCAGCACGGGCAAAGGATGAAACAGCGCTGAAACTGCTCCGAACGTATGCCCTCACATGGGCGTTTCCTTCTATCGGAATGGGAATCATTGTTTTCTTCCTGCTCGGAGGCCGAAATCCGGAGCATTTTGCCGGAATGCTCGACCTCTGGTGGATGTTTGCAATTTCAGCTGCTGCATTTACAACCGCATTCGTGCTGATTTTGAAAAAGCGAAACTACGGCATTGCCTTTATCATGGTCATGATCCAGTATTTCGCCGCATTTTTTGCCTATGGGGCTTCTCACCTGCCCTATTTGCTATACCCGTATTTAACTATTTACGACGGTTTTACGAATGAAGCGATGGCTACAGCACTTATCATCGCCTTCATTGCAGGTCTGCTTCTGCTCGTCCCATCCCTGTATCTGCTCATGAGACTATTTTTGTTTGACGCCGATTATGTTGAGGGTAGAAAATAACGAGAGGAGAATGATCCATGACTGATTTTCTGATATTTTGGGCCCCGCAGCTTGTTTTAGTCGCGTGTGTCGTGCTCGTCTTTTTGTGGGCTGCTAAAGGGAGGCCGCCGGCTTTCGTTCGGAACGCTGAAGCAGTAAACTACGATTCCGAGCAGGAAGCAGAGGCTTCTGCGCCGGAGCTTCACGATAAAAAGGCATCCGGCTCGTAAATCAAAACGGTCCTATTGTTTTGTTCAGCCTATGGCCTGTTCCGTTTCTGGAACAGGCCATTCAGGCTGTTGAAAAAGTCTTTCAACTTCATTATTTATTCGTTTGGTTGACTTTCCCCTCTGTTAAGCGAGCCTGCCTTGGGCTGGCCTTCAGCTATTTCTCAGGGTGATCCCGTATGAAGGGAAGAAAGGCACGGCTTCACTCGGACACAGGCTTCTCACGAGAAGCCTCAAGACCCAGTCCGGCTCCGCTCGTGCGTGGATGCCGTTCGCAGATCTGAGCGGCTCGGAATCTTCAGGCTTCGCGGATTCCACGTCCCCGCCGGACACGAAGGGAAAATGGATTTGTTTGTTGGAGAAAAACGTTCCGATCGGTAGATACGACTGTTCCATGGTACATACGTGAAAGCACTGGTCATCCTTATTCGACATCGAAGTGTTGCCTATATAAAGGTTCCACCCATATGGAACAAGCACGTGCGAATCATCACCAGGCGTTTCAACCGGACTGGCAGCTGCCAAATTGGAGGATCTCGACTCCAGGAGGATCCGAACGAGGCGAAGATCCAGCGCTTCCGACAGCAGGAGGGAGCGGTTAGCTGAAGCCGTTCCCTCCGGAAAGCGAGTGTCCGTAGATGTAGGCAGGTGCAACGTTATTCACTTAAAATGACTTTATCCATACTCTGTATGGCCTGTTCCGTTTCTGGAACAGGCCATTCTTTATTGGAGCTGTTAATAATCGTCTTGTTTTACCTTATCGTAAGCAAAATATGTTATAACTGTATTAATACATATCATACACTTCAGGGAGGCCACCTATGTTTTATCGTATTGATACGAAAAGCCCCACTCCCCTTTATGAGCAGCTTATTTTTCAAATCAAGGATTTATATATACAAGGTATTTTAGCACCCGGGGAAAAACTGCCCTCGATTAGAGAGCTGTCGTCAATCATTCTTGTAAACCCGAATACGGTCAGTAAAGCTTATCAAGAGCTCGAACGCCAGGGAATCATTTATACCGAACGCGGCAGAGGTACATTTTTAACTGAGAACAGAGCGCTGCTGCAGCAGGCACCGGAGCGCATGGAAATTAAGAAGCAGCTGAAAGAGCTTGTGCATCGAAGCCGCAGCTGCGGAATCGCGAAATCAGAACTGCTCCACTGGGTGGAGACAGCCAGTGAGGAGGTCGAGTCATGAACGTTCAGCATGTATCCAAAATTATTCATCATCGTACTATTTTAAAGGATATTGATTTCACCATAGAGAGTGGATCAATCATCGGCATTGTCGGCCGTAACGGAGCCGGGAAAACAACCCTGCTTCGCACCATGGCCGGTATTTTGAATCCTACTTCGGGCAATGTGCTCATGAACGAACAAAGTATTTTTACCCATCCTCATCTAAAAGAGAACATTATATTTGTGCCGGATTCGACCGAGGCGATGAAAAACTATTCCACTAAAGAAATGATTTTTCTCTATAAAACCATATACCCTCACTTTGATGAAGATTATATGAAAGAGCTGATGGATCGCTTTCAACTTGAGCAAATTAATAAGATCGGCAACTATTCCAAAGGGATGAAAGCCTTGTTTCAATTAATAGCCGCATTTGCTACAGGGGCCTCTTATATATTGCTGGATGAACCTACTGACGGACTGGATGTCATTGTTAAACGCCAGGTGCTGCAGTTATTAGTGGAAGAAGTGGCCGAGAAAGACTTGTCTGTCCTTATTTCGTCTCATCGTCTGGATGAGCTGGAGTTTATGGCAGATGAAATTATTATGATTCGTGAAGGTGAAGTTGACAGCCATTATAAGCTCGGCGATCTCAGCAGTCAGTATCGAAAGGCACAGCTTGTTCCATCGTCTCCTCTTCCTGATCATATTCGGAATAACTTATATATTCTCGACGAAACAGGCCGGGTATTAACTATTTTATTTAAAGCGGACAGCAGCATTGCAAAGGAGCTGGAGAAGAGCAACCCTGTTTTATTTGAAACGCTGCCATTGTCGCTGGAGGATTATTTTGTCGCTAAGCTTGGAGGTGACCGCCTTGCTGAATAAAGCACTGTGGTTTCAAAACTACAAGCAGTCCAAACTGCTGATCTGGTCGCTGTTCGTCTTATTTATTTTACAGATGCCAATTCAGGCGATTTTATCTATCGAAACGTGGAACGAACGGGCGGAGCAGGCTGGTGAAGCTGAAGAGTACGTTTACGAAGTACAGTCGTGGGACGTTCAGCAAATATTTTCGCAGGGGACGTTTACTATATTTATTGCGCTTGCCATTATCTTCTTTGCCGTTCTGCTTGTCGGTCTTGAACGAAATACGCGCCGCAACGACTTCACTTTTTCGTTGCCATTCAGCCGCAGGCAGCTCTATTTAGCAAAGTGGCTGCTTGGAACAGCTATCATAACCGTGTTTTTTATCCTTAACTTTCTGCCCGCCTACTTTATTATTTCTGCCTCAGAATTTGACTACGGACTGCATCTGGTGACGAGCCTGGAAATATTTTGGGCTCCTCTGCTTGGATATATTTTCTTTTTTACCTTTGCGTTGTTTATCGGCACGGTAACAGGGGAAATGATTTCGCAGACAGTTCTTACACTTATTACCGGTTTTCTGCCGATGATTCTACTGACATTGACTCAGGAATTCATGCGCGTCCATAACTTTTATTTATTCTCACTTGGCTCTCAGCCGAGACCAATCGTTTATTTAACTCCGATTTACTATACGATTGGACAAATGGGGGAGTTGATCGGCATCAGCCTGGCCGTGCTGTTTACTGTTTTGTTCCTGTATGCAGGCGCAGTGCTGTACACTCGAAACAAAGTCGAACACAACGGCGAGTTTTTTATCTTCAAGCAAATTAATCCAGTCTTTTTTACGTTTCTTACCGTGATCGCCTCTCTGTTTGGCGGTAGTCTCGTCGCTTCGCTTGCACCTTGGAGTGCTGATGCCTTACGAATTATTGCTTACTGGATTGGGTTTACCACATTTTTGCTATTTGCTCTTCTTGCAGTCAGAAGGCTGATCACGATGAACGTTACTTTTCGTGGAAAACCTATGTAATTCTGCCAGCATTCGTCTATAAACTGCTGCAACATTCTCTTTTTCGCTGAAAGAAGTAAAACGGTTGCAAAGCTTGTATATACAAATTATAATGAAATCAGTTACGTTGTATATACAAGTTGCTGCTTTATGAAAACGGTTTAGGAGGGTCATACTATGGCAAAATATGAGCAGCAGGTTCGTGACATACTCGAAGCAATCGGCGGAGAAGAAAACGTCGAAAAAGTTACGCACTGTGTCACCAGACTGCGCTTTGCTTTAAGAGATGAAGACTTAGTGGATGAGGAAAAATTGGAAGCCATCGATATTGTAAAAGGCTCCTTTTCCACGAATGGTCAATTCCAGGTTATTATCGGCCAGGGAACGGTTGATCAGGTTTACCGCGATATGATGTCGATGACGGACATAGGCGAATCATCAAAATCGGAGGTAAAGGATGCTTCTGCGCAGAAGATGAACCCCTTCCAGCGTGCAATTAAAACACTCGCTGATATTTTCATTCCGATACTTCCCGCCATTGTTACGGCCGGACTTCTGCTCGGTTTGAATAATATTCTTACCGGTGAAGATATCTTTTTTGATGGTCAGTCCGTCGTAGATGTATACCCGCAGTGGGCTGATCTTGCTGAAATGATCTTTATCATTGCTCACGCCGCCTTCCAGTTCTTACCTGCTTTAATCGGCTGGTCTGCAGTTAGACGATTTGGAGGCAGTGATCTGCTTGGTATTGTTCTCGGTTTAATACTTGTCCATCCAAACTTGTTAAGTGCCTGGGAATATGCGGACGCCCAGACGGCCGGAGAGGTTCCCGTCTGGAATGTATTCGGATTGAACGTGGAGGCTACAGGCTATCAGGGCCAAGTGCTTCCTGTACTCGCTGCGTCCTTTATCCTTGCTAAACTGGAGCTGTGGCTGCGCAGTAAAACACCTGATGCCATTCAACTGCTTGTCGTCGCTCCGGTTGCACTGCTCGTAACAGGACTAGTTACCTTTATTGCTATCGGTCCCATTACGTTTGCAGCAGGTAATGCGATCACGGATGGCTTTGTATGGTTGTTTGATTTCGCACCTGCTGTCGGCGGTTTCGTGTACGGACTTCTTTATGCCCCGATGGTTGTAACAGGGATGCACCACGCTTTCCTTGCAGTGGATCTGCAGCTTGTCGGCACAGGCGATGGAACATTCCTATGGCCGATCCTGGCACTGTCCAACATCGCTCAAGGTGCCGCGGCATTCGCTATGTTCTTCGTCACGCGCAATGAGAATGTAAAAGGTCTTGCCGGTACGTCAGGTCTTTCCGCATGGCTTGGTGTAACAGAGCCTGCGATGTTCGGGGTGAACATCCGCTTTAAGTTCCCATTCATCTGTGCGATTGCCGGTGCTTCTATTGCGGCAACGTACATTTCGATTAACCGAGTACTCGCGGAATCAGTCGGGGTCGGCGGTGTGCCTGGTATCTTCTCGATCCAGGCAGGTTCATGGCTCGAGTTCAGCATCGGTATGGTCATTGCAATCATCGTTCCATTTGCGCTCACATTGCTTTACGGACGAACAATTGCAAAAAGCCAGTTTAAGTAAACCTGCTTTTGATCCTGCAAAGGCTAATGATTAATTGATTTGAGAACAAGAGAGGACCTCTCCATCTGGAGGGGTCCTCTTGTTCTCTGAGAATCGACGTTGAATAACTTCCGCTGGTTTTCGTTTTTCTCTGTAATGCTTAACCAACTATGTCTTTAATTGGACAAAGCAGCGAGTGCGACAGCGATTTTCGCGCCATTTTTCGCATTGTTTTCGACGAGCGCAATATTTGTTGTTAACGTTTTCCCGTCGCTGACCTCCTTCAGCTTATCCAGCAGGTAAGGCGTTGTTTCTTTCCCTTTAATCCCATCCTGTGCTGCTTCTGCGAGTGCTTCAGTAATTCGCTCTTCCACCCATTCTTTATGAAGAGCAGATTCAGATGGCACTGGATTTCCGATGACCGTTCCTCCAGCGAGGCCCATTACTTTTTTCTGCTTTAGAATACGAGCTGCCTCTTCTGGAGTTGAAACTGCTGCTGAAACGTCATAGCCGCTGTCCTCATAATAAAAGGCCGGGAAACGGGAGGTCTGATATCCAATAACCGGTACGCCTTTCGTTTCCAGATACTCCATTGTTAAACCAATATCAAGTATTGATTTTGCTCCAGCACAAACTACCGCCACGTTCGTCTGAGCCAGCTCTTCCAAGTCCGCAGAAATATCCATCGTAGCTTCCCCCATGCGGTGAACGCCACCAATGCCTCCAGTGACGAAAACGTCGATTCCGGCCATTTCTGCACAGATCATCGTAGCTGCAACCGTAGTGGAACCATAGGCACGCTTTGCGAGCACGACAGGCAGATCCCGCCTGCTGACCTTTTCAACATCCTCTGCGTCTGCAAGTTCACGCAGCTCTTCTTCTGATAAGCCGACTCGTATTTCCCCGTGCATGATCGCAATCGTGGCAGGAACGGCCCCTTCTTCCCTGATAATTCGCTCTACGCTCATGGCCGTATCAATGTTTTCTGGATATGGCATTCCATGTGTAATAATCGTCGATTCCAAGGCTACAACGGGCTTGCCTGCGTCTAATGCTTCCTGTACATCATGTGACAGCTTTATCCATTCATTCATGTTATATCCCTGCTTTCATTCAATTTTAGCGGTGTCTTCTATTGTTTGCGCCTGCATCAGCGTGATCGGATGCTGCTTTCCTCGGATTCGACCACCTGTTTTGCAATATGCAGGGCATGCGGAAGCACCTCTCTTATCGGCTGTTTCCTGGCAAGTGCCTGAATCAGCACAGAGGCAAAGGCATCTCCTGCGCCCGTTACATCAACGAGCCGCTCCGAAGCAGGCACCGGAAACTGTTCGACACCTTCTTCTGTTACATACTGAACGGGGCGAAGTCCGTCTGTAATCACGGCCTCTTTCACACCTAGCTCCAGGAGATTCTCTGCTCCACCCTTAGTCAGCGCCTCTGCCTCCAGTCTGTTTAATACGATTAAGTCATATCCGCTTAACGTATCAGGGACGCGATCCATTTTAGCTGCAGAAACGGGTATAAGAACCAGCTTCTGCTCTGGACGCTTCCACTGAGCCAGGCGGCAGAGCGTCTGTTTTGGTAAATTAGTATCTGCAACCAGGACAGGAGCATGTTTTAATCTGCCCTTTTCCTCCTCCAGCACTTCAGGAGTAAACGCATCATAAATGTCCATATCTGCCAGCGCGAACAGCATCTCATGCCGGCCATCCAATACTACCGTATACGTGCCTGTGCTCTCCCCTCGCAGCTGCTTCACCACATGTCCGCTGTCCGGCAGCGATGCTATCACTTTTTCAGCTGCTGCATCTGCACCGGTTACGGTCATCAACGACGCACGCTGACCCAGCTGATTAAGATTCACACATAAGTTGCGTGCTACACCGCCCGGACTTTCGCTGCTCGTGACAGGATTTGAATCATACATCTGAAACGCATCAGCCGTCAGCTTGCGATCGAGGTTCGCTCCTCCCAAGCAAAAAACACCAGCTGGTTCATTTACGATGTATGCTTTACCAGCAAGAATGCCTTCTTTGATAAGTGTTGAAATATAACCGGCGGCTGCTGAACGGGATAGACCGGTTTTTTCTGCGAGTTCTTTCTGACTAATAAAAGGATTTTGCTTGACTGCCTCCAAAATCTGCTGCTTTTTATCCATCAGGCTCCCCCTTCCTGTACCGTTATATTCCTCTTTATCCACTTTAAACTTTTGTTTATATTTAGTCAAATGTTTATTGCGATTTCCCCTACATAAAATGATCCTTCGACGGGTATAGTAGAGATAGCACATTTTGAAGAGCAGGATTATACATATCCGTCAGGAGGGCTGCAGTGAAAAACAACGCATTATACCGTATTTATGTCATCGTACTCATGTTCATTAAATTTATTCTGCAGCTTTACTGGTTTAATAAACGAAATCCATCCTGGGATACCTCAACTCAGGAAAAATGGGAGAAGCTTGTTCAAAAACAAGCGAAAGAATACCGTATAAAAGCGCTCCATCTGGAAGGGCTGATGATCAAGGTTGGTCAATTTTTAAGTACTCGAGCAGACATCATGCCGGATGTATTTCTAAAAGAATTGGCTGACTTAATTGATCAGGTCCCGCCTGTCGATCCCGAAATCTCAAAAGGAATTATTGAGAAAGAATGGAAACGGCCGATCAGTGACTACCTGCAGGAAATCAGCGATTCTTCCATCGCCTCTGCTTCTATTGGAGAGGTGTTTAAGGGAAAATTAAAGGACGGACGAGAGGTCGCTGTGAAAGTGCAGCGTGCCAATATTGACCGCATTATTAAAACAGACTTCAAAGCACTGAAGCTGGTGCTCTGGATTACGAAAAAATTCACGAAGTTTGGAAAGGAAATTGATACGTCCGCACTTTACAAAGAAGTCGTCCAAGTCATCGGGGATGAGCTTGATTACGACAAAGAAATGCGGAACGCGCAAAATTTTCAGCGCCGCTTCTCTGGGAGCGACGCGTACTACATTCCTCAGGTTTATGAAGAATACAGCACTCATCGAGTGCTCGTGATGGAATGGATGGATGGGAACAAAATAACGGACCTTGCTTTTCTAAAAGAAAACGGAATTGACCGCAAAGACACGGCTGGAAAGCTCTTTCAATTTTTTGTCGATCAGCTTTTGGATCAGGGGAGGTTTCATGCTGACCCCCATCAGGGAAACATACTCGTACAGAAGGACGGAACGATCGTCATCCTGGACTTCGGAATGGTCGGTTATATTAATAAACAGGATTCAGCAAGCATTCGCAGAATGATTCAAGGATTTGTACTCGATGATTATCAGCTCGTCATTGATGAACTGCAGCAGCTGGGCTTCCTGCTCCCTCATGCGAATAAGTCGAAGCTTGAATCAGTCCTGCGTAATTACGTTAATATGTATTTGTCATCAGATATTTCCGAGCTTGATCAGGAAATTGTAGAGGAGATCTTCGAAGACCTGCAGAAAATAGTTAGAGAGCAGCCGATCCAGCTTCCAGCTGAATTTGCTTTCCTCGGCCGTGCCGCTTCTATCGGGCTTGGCGTTATCACGATTGTCGATCCGGATATCGATTTCATAGAGCTCGGTAAACCAGTCGTCATGGAATGGCTCGACGAAGCAGATGAGCGTAAAGGAAGCATCCAGGCTCAAGTGTTAAAAGATTCGCTGAAGCCGATGCTATCTATTCCCCGTAACGTCAACGAGTATCTGGAAGCACCAAATTATGCACGCAGGTCTGCCGAACGGAGGCAGCTCAGATCGTTTGACCATCAGCGGTATTTATGGCTTTATTCCGGGTTTGGCCTGCTGCTGCTGATCAGTCTTCCAGCCGTGTACACAGCACTCTGGCTGGAACAGCTTCTGCTTCTGTACGTTTCTGGAGCTGCTGCCGGCACCGGAGCGGCCGGCGGTATTTGGACCTTGTTCCGCCATTACAGGTGGACGTCTTCTTTTCGTGAAAATAATGATTAAGTGGAGGGATTGCCATGAGCAACTTATTAAAAACAGGTTTTCTATTAGGTCTTGGTGCTGCGGTTACAAGTAAAGAAAAGGTGGACCGCTACATCGATGAGCTGCTGGCTAAAGGAAAGGTGACACCCGTTGAAGCAGATGAGCTTTACCAAAAGCTGCTTCATAAGGGAGAAGCGACCGAAGAAGAGTGGAATTCCCGCTCTAAACAAAAAGTAAAAGAAATGCTTCACGATTTCGATCTCGTTACAAAAGAGGATCACGAAGCGCTCCGGCTCCAGCTGGAAGCATTGCAAAAGCGCATTGATGCACTTGAGAGCCGAGAGAATGACCAATAAGTCCACACTATTGTTAACTAAACGAACCGGTGGTTATAAACATAACCACAGGTTTCAGAGTGTTGATAAAGTCAATTTGTTTACATGTTTATTCGATTGATTGACTTTCCCCTCTGTTTACCGGCGGAAGCTTGCCGTGGGCTTGCCTTCAGCTATTTCTCAGGATAAACCTCTGAGAAAGGATCTTCAGGCTGCGCTAATTCCACAGGCGTCCCCGCCGGACACAAAGGGGAAATGAATTTGTTTGATGGAGAAAAACGTTCCAATCGCTGGACGCTGCGGCTTTTTTTGGTGGATACGTTGACGTTCATCCCGATTCGATATCAAAGCGCTGCCTAACGAAAGGTTCCCTCTAGATGGAACAAGGTCGTGTGAATCATCACCAGGGTTTCAACCGGACAGCCAGCTGCTAAATCGGAGGAAACTCGACTCCGAGAGGATCAGAACGAGGCGAAGATCCGGCGGACGAAAGGAAGAAGCGGTTAGCTGAGCCCGTTCCCTCCGGAAAGCGAGGGTCCGCAGATGCAGGCAGATGCAAAGTCATTCACCTGAAATGACTTTATCAACAGCCTGGAACCGGTGGTTATAAACATAACCACCGGTTCGTTTTTATATGATAAGCATGTTTTAATCGAATTCGCCTTCTGCAAACGATCGAAATCCGTTTTCCTCGTTCGACTACACCGTACTTACTTTTTGTAACGGTCCTTTTGTTTTTTGGACAACGATTTCTCATCGCGTGTCTGCTTCTGCTCCTGTTTTAAAATCCAGTACCAGATCAGTCCCCAGTAAATCCCTGCCGCAAAAAAAATCAGGATCGAAGACAGGTGCCTCAGCATCGCCTCGGGAGCAAGGAAAGACTGCAGATCTCCCCGGTAAATGAGGAGGAGGCTGACCGGAATGTAAAGAAGCGAAATGAAAACAAAAAACCGAGTGACTCCCTCTTTTAACACAAATTGCTTCCAGCCATACTGGACCTGCTCACGCATGCGGGCTTTTTGACGCTTCATGGCTATCTCCCCTGTTCCCCGCTTTACTGTTGTTTAAATTCATACTCTCGTGAAATCCCTGCTTCTGTGTAACCCAGCTTTTCATACAAGGCCTTCGAAGCCTGGTGATCGGCATCCGTATTAACGCTGCAAAATTCATAGCCCTCTCTCATCAGTCTCTCGGTTAAAGCTGCTACACACGCAGCTGCATATCCCCGCCTTGCGTATTCTTCCGGCGTATAAACATAGTTTACAACGACTCCATTTGTTAAATCCCTGGCTTTTTTCGCCATTGAAACAGGCGTGTAGTCCGGATCCCGCCAGAAATAAACCTGGTTGCGGCGAATTTCCCTCATTACTGTTTCTTCTAACGTATTTACATCCTCCTGTCTTAAGGAACCGAGCGCAAATGTCTCCGTCCAATCCATCACCAGTGCAGCATCGTCCTCACTGGCATAGGTCAGCTTGCCGGGTATGTCGGGCATAGCCGCATGACCGGTAATATTGTAAATGATCTGCTGCTTCGTCAAAACAGCCTTCGTTCCCGTGATTGACTCCCATGCTCCAGCAAACGTATCTGCAGCCTCCATACACCCGACAATGCCTGGCAATACCACGCTGCGATGATGCAGCCAGGCTGCTGCTTCCTTGAGCCCGCTTGACGTTCCGCAGACGATCATTTTTCGTGGTGGCGTCTGGAGCAGTATGACTTCCGGCCGGCTGCCCGAAAATCCTGCAGCTAAAAACGCACTTGGCTTCTTGCCCTGCTCTTCTTCCCACTGCAGCTGCCGAAGCAGACCAAGAGGCAAATTATGAAGCACTTCCTGACGTTCTAAAAAAACACTTGTGTCACGCAAAATAGCAGCAGGTGACTGATATTCGTGGAACTCCATGTCTATCGCCCTCCTGATTAATCCTGCAGCTTTAAGCCGGCTTGCCGAAGTGCCTGCTGCAGGCTGCTCACAATCGTCAAGTCATCAAAACGGATGCCCAGGCTTACAATCGTCTGAGCGATATCAGGCCGCATTCCTGAAAATACAACCGTTACGCCGGTAATGCGCAGCGCCTCGTGGAGCTGATATAAATTATGTGCCACGTACGTATCTATCATATGCACTCCTGAGAGATCGATAATCATCGTAGTAAGCTGAAGCTCCCTGCTTCGCTCGAGAGACTGATTCATGAGTTCTTCCGCTCGTTTTGTATCGATCGTGCCGATTACCGGAAGAATAGCCGTATCTGCAGTCAGCGGTACAACCGGTACAGACAGCTCCATGATTTCCTTCTGAGCTTTTTCAAATACCGCCTCGTTGGTTGTTGTATATGCACGCGTAAATGAGTAGATGGCGCCATCAATCAGTGGATTTAATCGGTCTGCCAGCGTATAGTAGTCGGTAAATTGGTGCCGCTCTTCCTGAAACCGGCTGCGGATAAATCGATAGAGCTCTTTACGCATGACGGGTACAACGAGCATCGCTTTTTCCGCCGAAAGCTCGATTTCTGCTGCCCGCTTGCCAAAACGCTCCCCCCAGCTGTGAATCCGATCTAACGCCTGCTCAGCATCATGGAGCTGAAGTCCATCTGCAAAAATTTGAATGAGTACCGCAATCTCTTCTTCTACATTTGCTTCGGATATTTTTGTGAAGTGACCGTCGTAGTTGCGTTTAAATTCTCGTTGAATATCTGTTGCGATCGTGCTGCTGTTTGCTTCGATGTCCTGGCCTATCTCCTTCATCTCTTCCTGAAATGTCAATTCACTCACTCCTTCACGTTAAAAAAACAGGTAATCCCTATGTGTTCGATCTGATCACTGGTATACTGTAAAGACAATTTAATCAGACGGAGGCTTTTCATGTTAGGACACATTCCCATCTCCCCGCTTGAACCGAAGAAACCAAAGCGGAAATTCCCGAAATTAATTGCTGCCTTCTTTACCGTTACTGCACTTGCAGGCGGAGTTTATTACGTGGGCTGGTAAACGGAATCACAGCGCTGATCGTTCATTGAACGCCACGGTGCTCGGCATTGCTGCAGACCTGCAGGTTGAAAGAAAGTCATTTGTTTCGTTTGCTGCAAATAAAGCCGCCATTTCCATTTAACATGATGCGCCGCGGTAAAATAAAAAAGAAGCGCTAGAAGATACTATTCTTCAGCGCTTCTTTTTTTCCTGTCTGAATACGGGAATTTCTATAAATCAAGCAAGTCCTCCCGATCTTGGTCGGTTGTAATGATCGGAGCTTCTTTCTGGATAACCAGCGTGTGCTCGTACTGAGATGATAGAGAGCCATCTCTTGTTCGCGCCGTCCATCCATTGCTGTCCATCTTCGACTGCCATTTGCCAATATTGATCATCGGTTCAATCGTAATGACCATTCCCTCTTTCAGCCTTGTTCCTTTGCCTGCTTGTCCATAATGGGGGATATTCGGTTCTTCATGAATCGTAGGGCCAATTCCATGGCCTGCAAAATCGCGGACGATACCATATCCATAAGGTTCAATGTAGCTCTGGATCGCAGCACCGATATCTCCAATCCTGCTGCCGTGCCTTGCTTGTTCGATGCCTTTATATAGTGCCTCTTTCGTCACGCGGTTCAGCTGCTGAGCTTCCTCGCTCACTTCACCAACTTCATACGTCCAGGCAGAATCCGCTAATCCTCCATTTAAATCAACAACGAAATCCACCGTCACGATATCTCCCTGTTTCAGCTTTGTCCGTCTCGGAAATCCGTGGCAGATTTCATCATTGATCGAGGCACATGTGGCAAATTCATATCCCTGATACCCTTTTTGGGCAGGCTTTGCACCGTGAGCACGTAGTGTTGTTTCAACAAATTCATCAATTTCCAGCGTCGAGATACCTGGTTTGATCATCGTTGCTATTTTACGGTGAAGGCTCGCAACTAAAACGCCTGCTTCCTTCATCAATTCAATTTCCCGCTGGGACTTTCGTTGAATCATGACGACACATCCTTTTCTTCTTGTTAAACCTCTCTTATCATATCAGTCTGCTTAATTGCGCTCAACACTTTGGCGGCGCCTGTTCTCCATCTTCCATACACCAATTGCGCCAAGCAGACTAATCAGATAAAATTCATAACCGGCCCCGTAGAAACGAGCGGCAGGTCCTGCTGTAACGGACGCCAGACAAATGACGTACAGCAGTCCGGCCCATATCGGTCTCATACTTTTATCCCTTCTTCCTCTATAGAGGTTTCATCATGGCAAGTTCCACTCTATAATAATAACAGAATGAAAATGAAGACGCGCTGAACTGTGAGCTTCAGGTGATTCAGCCGATGAATGTTTTTCACGCTTCATTTCCGGTTATACCTACAAGAAGCAGCCTTTTACTTCTTCTCTCACCCTGCTTTTCCCCCTTTTTGTTCACTCTCTTTTTCATCTCCACCGATTTATGGGATAATCTATGAATTATAACATCCATATTTCAGACTATAACAATCCCGTTTCAGTATATTAAGAAACATGAAATCCTATTGCCTCCTTGTTTCCTGGCTGATACGATTAGCCTCGTTGAATGAAAGCTAGAACAACGAAGGAGGTTTCTTCACATATGAAGAAAATGAATGAATCGTTAACGTCCATCAAGCGTCTTGGTCTCTCGGCAGTCGCAGCAGGTGCTATTCTTTTTGCAGGCGGTAACGCCGTAAGCGCAGATGAAGGAAGCGAGTTGGGTGAAGAGCTTCTATATGAAGGTAAAACGAGCGTTCACGTTGAAGAGCTGAATGAACTGCTTTCAGAACGCGGACTTCTTGAGGAAGGCAATGACGTTTACACTGCAGACACTGCAGCGGCCGTAACTGACTTCCAAAAGGAATACGACCTGATGGTAGATGGTCTGGCAGGAGTTCAGACAGCTAAGGCCCTTTCCGAACTGTCTCATGGAGACACAGGTTATCTTGTAGAAGAACTACAGCAGGATCTGAATGATCTTGGAAAATATAACTTTGATATCGATGGTATCTTTGGTCCAATTACAGAAGAAGCTGTACAAGAGCTTCAAGCTGCATACGGTCTTGAGCAGTCTGGAGTAGCAACTCCAGAGACGATCAGCGCCCTTTACGATGCTGTCAATGCTGCACCTCAGGCACAGGAAAATGCCGCAGATGAATCAGCAGTAGCTGAAGCGGCTGAAGAAGAAGCAGCAGCTGAAGAAGCAGCAGCTGAAGAAGCAGCAGCCGAAGAAGCAGCAGCTGAAGAAGCAGCAGCTGAAGAAGCAGCAGCTGAAGAAGCAGCAGCTGAAGAAGCAGCAGCTGAAGAAGCAGCAGCTGAAGAAGCAGCAGCTGAAGAAGCAGCAGCCGAAGAAGCAGCAGCCGAAGAAGCAGCAGCTGAAGAAGCAGCAGCCGAAGAAGCAGCAGCCGAAGAAGCAGCAGCCGAAGAAGCAGCAGCTGAAGAAGCAGCAGCTGAAGAAGCAGCAGCTGAAGAAGCAGCAGCTGAAGAAGCAGCAGCTGAAGAAGCAGCAGCTGAAGAAGCAGCTACTACAAGTTCTTCCTCTGGTGAAGCTGAAGGTGAAACACTTACAGTAGAAGCTACAGCTTATACTGCAAACTGCACTGGATGCACAGGTGTTACCGCTACAGGTATCGACCTGAATGCAAACCCTGACCAGAAAGTAATTGCTGTTGACCCTAACGTGATTCCACTTGGTTCAACTGTAGAAGTAGAAGGATATGGAACAGCTATCGCTGGTGACACTGGCGGCGCCATTACAGGCAACAAAGTTGACCTGTATATGCAGAGCCACCAGGAAGCAATTAACTTTGGTCGCCAGACAATCAATGTAACAGTTGTCGATACTCCTTAATGTAAATCAATTTGAGCTCCGGCATACAGCCGGAGTTCTTTTCTGTTGTTGTTCATCTATTGCACATTTCGACATTTTCGATTCCCTCCTATATACTGAATGGTAAACAGGAGGGATATAAATGACCGATTTTTACATAAACCGATTTGACATTCGCGATACCGACAATTTAAAACAATCCTTTGATGCTCTTTTGAATGAGCACCCTGCTACTGAGGACGAGTGGAATGATTGGCTCGCGCGCAGATCGGCTCTTTTAGATGAAATTGAAGAAATCATTACCGGGCACTATATTGAATTTCAATGCTTCAGTGATGACGAGCAGAAAAAAGAACAGGTGGAATTTGACCAGCAGCACATTGAACCGCTTCGAAAAGCATTTCAGTCGGAGGCTGACAAAAAATTCCTTCGGTCTGCTGCAGCTCAACGCCCCTCCTCGTCCCTCACGTATTTAGTAAAACGCCTTCACAACCAAGATCAGCTGTATACAGAAGCAAACACACGGCTTGAGATCGAGGAAGATGCACTTGCTACGAGGTATTTTGAAATTACGGGATCGATGAATGTAGAATGGGAAGGAAAACCGCTATCGCTTAGTGAGCTCTCTCCGAAACTCGAATCAAGTGACAGGGATGTTCGCGAAAAAGCATTTCGTCTCATCAGCTCCTGCTTTGAAGCTGAGCAAAAAGAGCTGCAATCCATTATGAGCAGCCTTATCCAGCTTCGACAGAAAAAGGCAGATAACGCAGGGCTTGCAAATTATCGCGATTACATGTTTCAAAAATACGAGCGCTTCGACTACACTCCGGAACAATGCAGACAGCTCGCCGATTCGATTAAGCGTCATATCGTTCCGCTTAAAGAAAAATATGCGCGCCTGCATATGTCAGAGCTCGGCCTTTCTACCTATCGTCCTTGGGATCTGCGAGGTACTCCCACGAATCATGAGCAATTGAAACCTTTTACAACCGTACTGGAATTAACAGAAAAATCTAAAACGGTTTTAAATCGTGTCCACTCATCTTATGGAAGTCTGCTTGAATCGATGGACGAGCATAACCGGCTTGATTTAGATGCGCGCCAAGGTAAAGCTCCAGGCGGCTTTTGCTCTTATCTTCCTGTCAGCCGCGATTCGTTTATTTTTATGAACGCTGCGTCTGTTCACGACGATATGATCACGATCCTTCATGAAATGGGCCACTGTCTGCACAATAACCGCTCTTCCGGCTTTCGTATACATGAATATCGATCTGCCCCAATGGAATCAGCTGAGCTCGCCAGCATGTCCATGGAACTGCTGACGATGAATCACTGGTCTGAATTTTATGGAGAGCCTAAAGACCTGATTCGTGCGCAGCGCGACCACTTTCGTGATATTATCAATTTCCTTCCAGTCGGGGCCGTGGTCGACCAGTTTCAGCATTGGATGTATGAGAATCCGCAACACACAGAACAAGAACGTCTGGAAGCATTCAAGCGTATGCAGATCAGCTTTGACGCTTCAACGGCCGACTGGACTGGAATTGAGCACGCGCAGGAACTATCGTGGATGAGAATTCTTCACATTTATGAAGTGCCTTTTTATTTCATTGAATATGTAATCGCACAGCTGGGTGCTCTTCAATTGTACCGAAACTATCAACGAGATCCTGTTCAGGCGCTGGAGGCTTTCAACAGAGCACTTCAGCTCGGTAGCTCAAAGCCGCTCCCCGAGGTATATGAAGAAGCCGGGATTGCATTTGATTTTTCTGATGAGATGGTAAAGGAACTGGCTAATTTTATCGAGCAGCAGCTGGAAGCTTTAGAAAGGTAACATGCTCCAATAAACGCTCTTTTTCACTGCCGAGGAGCGACCTTCCTAATCTTTTCAAATAAATAGAGGAGGCGCCTTTAATGGGGCCTCCTCCCTTTTAATTCGATCGTTCTGTTCGTTTAATTTAATAAACGCCGCGGATAAGATCATGTACTTCCTGTTCATAAAACGCCTGCAGCCGCTGCATTTCCTCTTCTGTAAAGCCTTTTACACTGGCTGCCATGATATTCTCCATCGCCTGCTGTTCATTCTTAAAGCCTGGAATAACAGAAGACACTGCCTCATGCTCCAGCACCCATCGCAAGGCTGCTCTGCTCATGCTGTGTCGTCCTTCTGCAATCCACTCCAGCCGCCTGCTCAGCTCCACGCCGGTTTCAAACGGGATGCCAGCGAACGTTTCACCGACATTAAAAGCTTGACCGTCTGCGTTGAAGGAGCGATGGTCGTCTGCTTCAAACTGATGCCCTTGACTGAACTTACCTGTAAGCAGACCGCTTGCAAGCGGCACTCGCGCTAAAATTCCAACTTGTTTCTGCTGTGCCTCTGGGAACAAACGCTGCACGGGCTTCTGGCGAAATATATTAAATATTACCTGCAGCACATCTACCCCGTCGTGCTGCATGCTGGCAACTCCTTCTTCCACTGTTTCCACACTGACTCCGTAACTTTTTATCAAGCCCTCTTGTTTCAGCTTGTCAAGAACACCGAAGACACTGCCTTCTTTTATGATTTCCGGAGGCGGACAGTGAATCTGATAGAGGTCCAATGTATCTCTACCCAGTCGTCTTAGCGTCCCTTCCAGCCAGCCTCGGACGCTCTCCTCTGTATAAGAAGCCGGATCGTGGATGTCACCAGCGCGACAAAATTTACTGGCTATATAGATATCAGAACGGTCTGAGAAGGCTCTTTTCAACAGTTCTTCTGCATGACCATCTCCATAGACATCCGCTGTATCAAAGAAATTAACGCCTTCGTCTGCAGCTACTTCCAACCCTCTGAGGGCGTCTGTGTCATCTGTAGTTCCCCATGATCCGCCAGCCGCCCACGTGCCAAAACCGATCTCGCTGACTTCCATTCCAGTTTTCCCAAGCTTTCGAAAATGCATGCCATCATCCCCTACTTTAAATGGTCGTATTTTTTTGCTTCTTTTTCCAAAATTCGTTTTTCCAGCTGTTTAAATGCTTCAATAAAGTTGGTTGGATCCTGTTTTACCTGGTAGGAAAATACGCCTCTGCTAGTATGAACGTACAGCAGTGCTTCCGATTCTCCAAGCTCTCTGAACGACATATCAAAAATAATTTCAGCCGGGAATTCCCTGCGGTGTGTAACCAGCTTATCTTCGTACAAATGCATAACCCGCTCATACTCAACATTCTGCTGATCAATAGAGGTTACTTCCCGTTCCACTTTGTAGTACGGGTGGCTTGCGAGCGGCTCCATGGTCGGATCACCTCCTCATTCTTCCTTCATCGTACCGCTGTTTATGTAAAATTACCAACAGAATCATTATCATCTGATAAACTATTCAGTGTACCGAAATACATCAGGGGAGTTTTTTGATGCAGTCCAAACCTACTTTTTTTACGGCTGGTATATCGTTCTGGTCGGGGGCCTGAGTCTGTTTTTTTCCGGTCCGGGTCAGACGTACTCTAATTCCGTGTTCATCGATTCCTATATTGCTGATTTTTCATGAGAACGATCGCTCGTGTCAGGCATCTACTCCGGAGCGACGCTTGCAGCAGGATTTCTGCTTTTTATAGCCGGTACGTCTATCGACCGCTACGGCCATCGTGCTGTCTCTTTAACGGTCAGCATTCTGCTGGCAGCCGCCTGCATCTGGAACAGCTTTGTTGTATCACCATGGATGCTCTTTGTCGGTTTCTTTTTGATCCGACTGCTCGGTCAAGGTTCGATGACACTTGTTCCCAATACTCTTATACCCCAGTGGTTTGCTGCCAAACGAGGCAGAGCCTTTAGTTTAATGATGATTGGCGGCTTTGCAGGCTCTGTTGTGTTCCCTCCGCTGAATGCGTGGCTCATTACATCATTCGGCTGGCAGACAGCCTGGCAGGTGCTGGGCGTTTCCATTCTGGTTATTTTCGTACCAGCTGCCTTCTTTCTGATGAAGGACAAGCCGGCTCAGCTAGGTTTAAAGCCTGATGGTGCTGATCCTGACGAAATCGGGAGCGGCAGCCAGGCTAAAGAAGTTTCCTGGACATTGAAGGAGGCTGCCCGCACGAGACAATTTTGGCTCCTTCTCCTGTGTACCGGGATTCCATCAATGCTCAATACCGGGCTAACATTTCATCTTGTATCCATTGCCGGTGAAGCAGATCTCGGAATTGGAACAGCAGCCTTCATACTCAGTCTGATGGCTGCTGTCGGATTTCCTGTAACGCTTGCTGCAGGATTAATATTAGAGCGCGTCAGCATGCGCTATGTGTTCGCATTTGTTTTCATCGGCCAATTTATTTTCATCGCTGTACTGCTGATGACCAGTTCTTTTTACATGGCTGTTGTCTTTGGCCTGATCTGGGGATTTGTCGGCGGCCTGGAGCGAATTTGTATTTCCATGGTCTATCCAGAATATTTCGGTAAAACACATCTAGGCAGTATTAAGAGTATTGCCACCACGGTTACAGTTGCAGGCTCGGCATTCGGACCGCTCCCGTTCGGTATTGCCTTCGATCTGTTTGGTGGCTATACTGAAATACTGCTGATTATGCTGCTTTTTCCTGCCATTGGTACAGCCGCGTGCCTGCTTTCCCCGCCACCGGTTAAACCTGATACCGGAATAGCGAAGACATAAGCTAAATCTGCTATACTTTACTGTGCAGGCTACTTTAGAAAGGATGAACAGCATGGATATTTTTACAGTGCCCAGTCCTGATGACCCGGGTATGGGATATGCCTATCTCGTGATGACGCTCGTATTTATTGCTGCTTCTTTCAGCGTCTACCGTTTTAAGAAAGCAAATCGTAAAAAAGAAAAACAGGCAGAGAGTCTTCCTGTATATGATATGTACGAAACGAAGGAAGAGCACGACTCAAAAACCGCTTCAAAAGGAGACCGCAGCGAATGACAGAACCGTTTGTACAACACGGGAACCAACTGCTGCTTGACCGTTGGATGCAGCACATTCCCAATCTCACAGCAGGCTTCACCACCCGTCAGGGCGGTGTAAGCACTGGAAACTACACGTCTAACAATCTTGGACTGCATACACATGACGACAAACAACAAGTGGTTGCCAATCGGCATCAAACTGCTTCAGAAGCTCACACGTCGCTCGAACAGTGGGTCTTTGCTGATCAAACCCACGAAGACCAAATTGTGAAAGTGCCCCGGGCATTAGCCGGAAGCGGTTCTCTTGATTATAACGACACAATTAAGCGAACCGACGGCTTTTATACAGATGAAACCGGCGTCATGCTTTCACTTGGGTTCGCGGACTGTGTTCCGCTTTATTTTATTCACGAAGGCAATAAGCTTGCAGGCACGGCGCATGCTGGCTGGAAGGGAACGGTGCGCAACATAGGAGGAAAAATGGTGCGTCTCTGGACAGAGTTTGAAAACGTTCCGGCTGGAGAAATTTATGCTGCTGTCGGACCTTCCATCGGCTCCTGCTGCTATCAGGTCGACCAACGGGTCATTGACGAGCTTCACAAAGTACTGGCTGATTTTGAGCCGTATACAAAAAATGAAGACGGCACGTATCAGCTGCATTTAAAAGAAGCCAATCGGCTTTTGCTGATTCAGGAAGGCATTCCTCCTGAAAACATTCACGTTTCATCTTACTGCACCTCCTGCTCAGAAGAGCTTTTCTTTTCACACAGAAGAGATAATGGTAAAACCGGGCGCATGCATTCCTTTATTGGATTCACCCGCTGACCGCCGGTGCTTCTGCCGCTCGCGCCTAACTGAATTCAATGAAATGAATAATATACAGAATAACGTTGTCCATAAATAAAGCGGCCCTCCTGTTGGAGAGCCGCTTCTTTGAAAACGTGAGCCACCTTAAGAACGTTTCGTTTTGAATGATCGTTTTGCCTGCAGTGCTTTCTTCGACAATCCTGTCAGAGGACTTTGAAACAGCTTCTTCGTCCACCAGGCATCGGACGTTTGCTTTACGATCTCTGTTCTAGCCGGATAAGGATGGGTAATGGAAGAGAGGTCTTTCAATGGATGCCCCTTCGATTTCATCAATACCACTGTCTGCATCCAGTCAGAAGCATTGCGTCCTAATGCGTGAGCACCGAGAATTGTTCCGTCGCGCTTCGTGATCATTTTGACGAACGAATCACTGTCTCCTTCAGCGATCATTCTGTCAGCGCTACTCCCCCTGTAAACCTCATAGTCTCCGCCAGTTTGTTCTGCCGCTTCCGCCTCTGTTAATCCTAAATGAAAAATTTCCGGATCGGTATAGAAACACCACGGCATGTTATCATACTTGATTTTTCTGCCTAAACCGAACAGCGCGTTTGCAATTACGATTTTTCCTTCCTCGCCTGCACCGTGGGTAAATGGGAAACGTCCATTAACGTCACCGACGGCATAAATGTTGGCAGCTTCTGTTTGTAGCTTGTCGTTTACCTTTACTGATCCGCCTTCCGTGAGTGAAAGACCTGCTTTTTGTACCATCAGGCTTTCGCTGTTTGGTTTCCTTCCAGCTGCAACAAACAGGGCATCAGCTTCAATGCTTTCACTGTGCCGTCCCTCCGTCTCTACAAATGTTTTAGCTCCATCCCGGTAGACTCTTGATGCTTTAGTGCCTGTCAAAATACGCAGTTCTTTACGAAATTGGGCAGCTGCGCGATCCGCGATTTCACGGTCTTCCTTTATAAGCAGATGATCTGAGTTTTCAAGCACTGTCACTTCAGATCCGAGCCTGGAAAGCGCCTGCGCCATTTCCAGCCCGATCGGCCCGCCGCCTACCATCACCACCTTCTCTGGAAACTGACTCGTATAAAAAACCGATTCATTTGTGAGGACGCGGATTTGCTCAATTCCTTCTATCGGCGGAACAGCTGGAGACGAGCCGGTAGCAATCACTATTTTCTCTGCCTCGAGGGATGTTCCGTCATTTAAAACGATTCGGTTTCTTCCGGCAAATGAAGCTTCCCCGGTAAAAATATCGATCCCTTCCCGTTGAAAGCGTTCGTGGCTGTCGTGCTCCTGAATACTATCAACAGCTTGTTGAATAGAAGCAGTTACCTTTTTCCAGTCAGGCTTTCCCGAAACAGAGATGCCAAACCTCTCGGCAGCCTGTCTTGCATCATGCACCTCTCTCGAAGCTGCAATCAGAGCTTTCGATGGCACACAGCCGTAGTGAAGACAGTCGCCTCCAAGCTGTGGTTCTTTTTCTACAAGCGCCGTTTTAGCTCCGAAGCGCGCTGCGCCGGAAGCTACCGTTAATCCCCCGGAGCCGCCCCCGATCACGATAACATCATATTTCATGAATCATCCGCCTCCTTGGTTGTTTTCCCAGCAAATTTATTACGGAAGAAAAGTGGAATTGCACTGACTGCAATAAAAACGGCGACAGCCCCGGCAATCAGCTGAATGTTCCCTTCCATGACGCTTGCCCCTAAAAATGCATAAGCAAACGCACCAGGAATAATGCCAATCCATGTGCCAAAGAAGAACGCTCTCAGCTTTACTTTTGATATTCCGCATAAATAGCTGATCATATCAAAATTAAAAATAGGAATCAGCCGGATCATTAATACATAAATAAAGCCGTTTCGTTCGAGCTGGCGCTGGAGTTCTGCACCTCTTCCTTTCCATTCTTTTCCCGCAATATTTTTTCCTAATCTTCTTGCTACAACGAATGACAGCACGGCACCTGCTGTGGCTCCCGCTACAATAAGAGCCGTACCGTACAGCGCTCCAAATTTGAGTCCTCCCGCAAGAGATAATATGGAGGCAGGAAACAATATCAGCGGCCGTACTGTATATAAAATCACAAACACAAGCGGTGCCCACACTCCAGCTTCACTGACCCATCGCTCAATTTCTTCAGGGGAAATCTGTATGAACTCCCTATTTAGATAAATAAGTACGCCAGCAGCCACAGCGACTGCTGTCATTTTAAGCAGAAACGATTTTGATACCATCTGCTTCATGCGATCACCTCCCTGCTATCGTACCGGATAGAGGAGGAAAATGCTGTAACCGCGCTTACTACGCTTTTGTAAGCGCTTCAAAAATATTTACAAAACAAGTGTTTAGAGGTACTTTACCGCTACACAGCAAGCATGTAAGCGATTACTAGTAGTCGCATTGTTTAGAAATGTTAGAATTATTGACAAATAGCTGTTGACGACGCCTGTTAAGGGGCGTAAGATAAGGCTCATCATCAACTTTCGTAAATATTCAATCTATTCAGAAAGGAGTGGACGGTATGAGCAGTCAGTGGATTTATCTTAATGACCGCCTCGTGAAAAAAGAAGAGGCAGTTGTTTCGGTGTTTGACCATGGATTTCTCTATGGAGACGGTGTCTTCGAAGGAATTCGTGCATACAGCGGCAAC
The DNA here is from genome assembly GCF_052061695.1 of Alkalicoccus luteus. Lineage (NCBI taxonomy): Bacteria > Bacillati > Bacillota > Bacilli > Caryophanales > Bacillaceae > Alkalicoccus > Alkalicoccus luteus. Next base: position 48,177 of record NZ_JBPZEY010000006.1, on the reverse strand, counting down.
ATCTTTAAGCTTGATGAGCATCTGGACCGGCTTTACGATTCGGCCCAGTCCATCATGATGACAATCCCATACACGAAGGAGGAAATGTCCTCCATTATTGTCGATACAATCCGCCGAAATAAGCTTGATTCTGCTTATATCCGTGTTGTTGTCTCACGCGGTCCGGGAAACCTTGGACTCGATCCTGCCAGCTGCAGCCGGCCCAATGTGATCGTTATCGCTGAGGCACTCGCTCTTTTTCCGGAAGAACTTTACAAGGGGGGGCTTCGGATGGGTTCTGTGGCTACCCGCCGCAACCGTCCCGATGTTTTAAGTCCTCAGGTTAAATCATTGAACTACTTGAACAACATTCTTGTGAAGCTTGAAGCGAACCAGGCTGGCGTCGATGAAGCTCTGATGCTTAACGACGAAGGCTACGTAACAGAGGGCTCTGCCGATAACATTTTCATCGTTAAAAACGGATCTATTGTAACACCGCCTGTTTATCTCGGAGCTCTCGAAGGCATTACCCGCAACGCAATTATCGAGCTTGCTGAGGAACTCGGCTACAGTATCGCAGAAAAGCCGTTTACGCGGCATGATGTGTACACAGCCGATGAAGTTTTTCTTACTGGTACAGCTGTTGAGGTCATCGCCGTTATCGATGTGGATGGACGCAAAATCGCCGACGGACGACCTGGTCATATTACCGGCCACCTGCTGTCCGAGTTTCGCAGAGTCACCCAAACAGACGGCGTAAAATGCTATGCCGATAAGGCCGACGCAGTATCCTGACAAACCTATACACGTAACTCGCCGATAGGAAAAAAGGCTGAAGATACAGCTGTTACAGAGATCCGGGGATGGTGGAAGCCCGGAACAGCTCCTTTAGACGACATCATCCTGGAGTGCCCTGCTGAACGCGTAAAACGCTTATAGGCCGGGCCGGGTGCCCCGCACCCGTTATCAAATTGGAGCAGGAATCTGCTCCGTAAGCCGGTATCTGCGAAGATGCCGGGAATCCGGGTGGTACCGTGAAAGCAAAGCTTTTCTCCCCGCAGCACGCTTCATTTATGAAGCGGCGCGCGTGTGGAGAAAAGCTTTTTTTATTTATTCTGACTGGGAGGTTATAAACATGAAAGTCGAAACGAAAGCAGATGCACGACCGGCAGTTAAAACCGGGGCCGACGTTCTAATAGAATCACTGGTGAATCAGGATGTAGATACGATTTTCGGCTATCCAGGCGGCGCTGTTCTCCCGATCTACGATGCGCTGTACCGCTCGGAAGCCGAGTTCGAGCATATTCTTACCCGGCACGAACAAGGAGCCATCCATGCTGCAGAAGGCTATGCTCGCGTAACACGACGCCCGGGTGTCGTTCTTGCCACATCAGGTCCTGGCGCAACCAACCTGGTAACAGGCATCGCCGATGCGATGATGGATTCTCTGCCGCTTGTCGTACTGACTGGGCAAGTCGCAACGACGGTAACCGGAACGGACGCATTTCAGGAAGCGGACATCATGGGAATAACAACGCCGATAACAAAGCACAACTATCAAGTGCAGTCGGCATATGAGATCCCGCGAATCATTAAAGAAGCATTTCATATCGCTTCTACCGGCAGACCTGGTCCTGTCGTCGTCGATATTCCGAAAGACATTTCGGCAAACCCTTGTTTTGATACAGATGAATCCCCTTTTCATCTGCCCGGGTATCAGCCGACGATTCATCCGAATCCGCTGCAGATAAAAAAACTGTGCGATGCTGTACAGAAAGCGAAAAAGCCTTTAATCCTGACTGGAGCCGGCGTTCTGCATGGCGGAGGATCCGAAGTACTCCTGGATATAGCAGAATCCTTTCAGATCCCGGTAACCTCCACCCTGCTCGGCCTTGGAGCATTCCCTGGTAATCACGAGCTGTTTCTCGGAATGGCAGGCATGCACGGCACGTATACGTCTAACATGGCGATTACAGAATGTGACCTTCTCATTAATGTCGGTGCCCGCTTCGATGACCGGCTGACCGGAAACTTGGAGCACTTCGCCAAAAATGCCGTCGTCGCTCATATCGACATTGACCCTGCTGAAATTGGTAAAAATGTACACACGCATATTCCGATCGTGTCGGACGCAGGTGCTGCACTGAAAGAATGGAAGCGTCAAATGAAAGAGGGACCGGATGCTCATGAATCGTGGCTGGCTGAGCTTCATGAAAGCACGCGTGAAAATCCTCTCTGGTTCAATAATCCTCCTGAAGGAATGGTTGCTCAATGGGCCGTTAAACAGATTTATGAAGCAACCGACGGCGATGCGATCGTCACGACGGACGTAGGACAGCATCAAATGTGGGCAGCTCAGTACTTTCAATTTAAGCGTCCGGACCGCTGGGTCACTTCCGGAGGACTGGGTACGATGGGCTTTGGATTCCCGGCTGCAATCGGCTGTCAGCTCGCCAGACCGGACGAAACGGTTATCGCCCTCGTCGGCGACGGCGGATTTCAAATGACGCTTCAGGAACTGAGCGTTCTCCAGGAACGTCATCTGCCGGTCAAAATCGTTATTTTAAACAATCAGGCGCTCGGCATGGTTCGGCAGTGGCAGGAAGAGTTTTACGAAGAACGCTACTCTGAGTCTCTCGTTGCCTGTCAGCCGGATTTTGTGAAGCTGGCGGAAGCCTACAGCATCCGCGGGGTGAAAATTGAAAGCCGGGATGAATTTGAATCGAGCATTAAAGGGCTCCTGGAAAGCGATGAGCCGGTGCTGATCGACGCAAGGGTTATCCAGCAGGAGAACGTCTTCCCTATGGTGCCGCCAGGCAGAGGAATCAATGACATGGTAGGAGTGAAACCGAGATGAAACGAATCGTAACGCTAGTCGTTCAAAACCGCAGCGGCGTTCTTAACCGGGTCACCGGCCTCATGCACAAACGGCAGTTTAATATCGAGAGTATATCTGTCGGCCGGACGGAGCAGGACGGCATCTCGAAAATGACGTTCGTTGTGGATGTGGAAGATCATCGCAAGCTCGAACAGCTGACGAAACAGCTTCATAAACAAATTGATGTACTAAAAGTAACAGACCTATCTGAAAAAGCGATCGTGGCAAGAGAACTGGCAATGATTAAAATCGTGAGCAATGCGTCTGTCAGAAGTGAAGTGCAAAGCATTATCGAACCTTTCCGGGCTGATGTCATTGACATCAGCAGAGACAGCTTATCGGTACAGGTTACCGGCAAACCGGAAAAGATCGAAGCACTGATCGATCTGCTGAGACCATACGGCATTAAGGATATTGCCCGTACCGGTCTGACGGCTTTCTCCCGCGGCCAGCAGCCGCAGGCGTCAGAGCTGACGCAGTTTTCACTTTTAAAATAATTTAACTTTATGGAGAGGATGAAGAAACATGACAAAAGTACTTTACAACCACAATATTGATGAGGCTGTTCTAAAAGAAAAGAAAATCGCTGTAATCGGGTATGGCTCTCAGGGGCACGCTCATACACTTAACCTGAAGGAAAGCGGATTTGACGTTGTTGTCGGGCTTCGTCCAGGAAAGTCATGGGACAAAGCGGAAGAAGACGGCGTTGAAGTGAAATCGGTGGCAGAGGCTGTAAAAGAAGCCGATGTCGTGATGGTAGCCCTTCCGGATGAGCATCAGCCGACGATTTACAAAGAGCACATTGAACCAAATCTGGAAGCAGGAAATGCGCTCGTTTTTGCTCACGGCTTTAACATTCACTTCAGCCAGATCGTTCCTCCTTCAGACGTAGATGTGTTTCTCGTAGCACCAAAAGGACCTGGACATCTCGTCCGCCGTACGTTTGAAGAAGGAGCCGGCGTTCCTGCTCTCTTCGGCATCTACCAGGATGCTACCGGTCAGGCAGAAAATCTTGCGCTTGCTTACGCAAAAGGAGTCGGCGGCGGACGTGCCGGCATTCTCGAAACGTCCTTCCAGGAAGAAACTGAGACCGATCTCTTCGGTGAGCAGGCTGTTCTCTGCGGAGGCGTAACAAGCTTGATCAAGGCCGGTTTCGAGACGCTCACAGAAGCTGGCTATCAGCCGGAAGTTGCCTATTTCGAATGTCTTCATGAAATGAAGCTGATCGTGGATCTGCTTTATGAAGGCGGATTGGAAGGCATGCGCTATTCGATCTCTGACACTGCTCAGTGGGGCGATTTTGTTTCCGGACCACGAGTAGTTGATGAAGATACAAAAGCACGGATGAAAGACATTCTCTCCGACATTCAGAACGGCACATTCGCTCACGGCTGGATTCTCGAAAACCAGGCTAACCGTCCGCAGTTCAATGCTATCAATGCCCGCGAAAACAAGCATGAGATCGAGGAGGTAGGCCGTAAGCTGCGCGAACTCATGCCTTTTGTAAAGCAGGGGCAAAAGAAGAAGGATGTGGTGCAGAATGGCACGCGTTAATATATTTGATACAACACTCCGGGACGGCGAACAGTCGCCCGGAGTCAACCTCAACAGGCTGGAAAAGCTGGAGATTGCCAAGCAGCTTGAACGCCTTGGGGTCGATGTGATGGAAGCCGGCTTTCCCGCTTCTTCACAGGGTGACTTTGAGAGTGTCCGTGAAATCGCCAATACGATTCGCAACGTTTCCGTTACCGGGCTGGCAAGAGCTGTTAAATCAGATATTGATACAGCATGGGAAGCATTAAAAGACGGGGCCGATCCAAGGCTGCATGTCTTTATTGCCACCTCCCCTATTCACATGACATACAAGCTGAAAAAAACTCCGGAAGAAGTTATTGAGAAAGCAGTTGAGATGGTCTCCTATGCGAGAGAACGGTTTCCTAAAGTCGAATGGTCAGCAGAGGATGCTTCCCGTTCGGACTTAGCCTTCCTCGCTGAAATTATCGAAAAGGTGATTGATGCCGGAGCGACCGTCATCAACCTTCCGGATACTGTAGGGTACACGACGCCGCTTGAGTACGGCAACATGTTCCGCTACATGCATGAGAACGTGCCTAATATCGATAAGGCAATTTTATCTGCGCACTGTCATGACGATCTCGGTATGGCACTTGCAAACTCCATCGCTGCAGTCGAGAACGGCGCCGGTCAAGTTGAAGGTACAATTAACGGCATCGGAGAACGAGCAGGAAATGCCGCTCTTGAAGAGCTTGCAGTCGCGCTGAAAATCAGACAGGATTTCTACCCGGCTGAAACCGGGCTGACGCTTAAGGAAATTAAGCGCACGAGTGATCTCGTCAGCAAGCTGACCGGCATGCATGTGCCTCGTAACAAAGCAGTCGTCGGGCAGAATGCCTTTGCCCATGAATCCGGGATCCATCAGGACGGTGTTCTGAAGCACGCTCAGACGTACGAAATTATTACACCGGAAATGGTCGGCGTCACATCCAATTCTCTCGTAATGGGCAAACATTCCGGCAAGCATGCATTCAAAGATAAACTGAAGCAGCTTGGCTATGACTTATCAGATGAGAAGGTGCTCGAAGCCTTCACCGAGTTCAAAAAGCTTACCGACACAAAGAAAGAAGTGACGGATGATGATCTGTTTACCATTCTCACAGACGTTCAAACGAAAACGATCGATGTGAAGAAATATGAGCTGAATCACTTCCAAGTCTCTTATAGTGATGACGGGATCCCAACTGCAACTGTAAAGCTTGAAAAACCTGATGGTTCAGATATTGAACATCAAGCAGACGGTCAGGGTGCCGTAGAGGCGTTGTTCAACACGCTCGATCAAATGATTGAAGAAGATGTCCATATCACTGATTTCCAGCTGAGCTCGGTTGGAAGCGGACGAGATGCACTCGCTCAGTCTAATGTTAAAGTCACTGTAAACGGAACGGAATACAGCGGAAGAGGATCGTCACAGGACGTTCTGGAAGCGGCAGTGAAAGCATTTTTAAATGCGGTTAACCGCGGATTTTATCACCAGCCGGCAGCAAAGGCTCAAGGGGCCGGTGCTCACTGAGCCCCCTCTTCCCCGCTGCCTGCTACCTATAAAAAGGAGGAATTATCAATGAAAAAGCATATTGTCGTACTGCCTGGAGACGGGATCGGTACTGAAGTAAGTGAGGCAGCGAAAAAAGTACTCGAAGCAGCAGCCGAGGAATTTGATCATACGTTCACGTTTGAGCATCATGATATTGGAGGAACCGCAATTGATCGCCACGGCTCTCCGCTGCCGGAATCAACGGTTGCTGCCTGTAAGAACGCAGATGCTGTTCTCCTCGGAGCAGTCGGCGGACCTAAATGGGACCAGAATCCCTCCCATCTGCGGCCGGAGAAAGGCCTGCTGGGAATTCGAAAGGAATTGAACCTTTTTGCAAACCTTAGACCTGTTCAAGGCTTTTCCAATTTACTGCACGCTTCTCCTCTCAAACGGGAAGTCGTTGAAAACAGTGACCTGCTGATCGTCAGAGAATTGACGGGCGGCCTGTATTTCGGCACCCCTAGTGAACGACGTGACGGCGGCGACAGCGTAGTAGACACGCTGGCTTACAGCCGGCATGAGATCGAACGAATTGTTAGGCGCGCATTTGAAGCTGCATCCGTCCGCCGCAAGCATGTGACATCGGTCGATAAAGCAAACGTATTAGAATCCAGTAAGCTGTGGCGTGAAATTGTAGAAGAAATCAGCAGCGACTATCCCGAAGTTACAGTAGAACACATGCTGGTCGATGCTGCTGCGATGAAGCTGATCACGAACCCTTCTCAGTTTGACGTAATTGTAACGGAAAACATGTTTGGAGATATCCTTTCCGACGAAGCTTCTGTTTTAACTGGATCGCTTGGCATGCTGCCATCTGCAAGTCTGAACGAAAGCGGCTTCGGACTTTACGAGCCGGTACACGGTTCAGCACCGGATATTGCCGGAGAGAATAAAGCAAATCCACTTGCAGCTATTCTGTCTGCTGCCATGATGCTAAAGCACTCCTTCGGGTTGAACGAAGAAGCGCAGCGTATCGAATCTGCCGTTGCAGAAGCGCTGGAGCAAGGTTACCATACCGCTGATCTTGATCTGCCCGGCGGTCAGCAGGTGAATACAGAGCGTATGACAGAAACAGTCATTGACCTGCTGAAAGCGAACACGACGACAAGCAGCATCATGAGCTGCTATATTTAACTATATTCAGGAAGGTGAAGAGAAAATGCAGCCAAAAACGATTGTAGAGAAAATATGGGAGAAGCACGTCATTCATCAGGAGACCGATAAACCCGATCTTCTGTATATTGATCTTCATCTGGTGCATGAAGTAACTTCACCGCAGGCGTTTGAAGGACTGCGCATGAAAAACAGACGAGTGCGCAGACCGGATAAAACGTTTGCTACGATGGATCATAACGTGCCGACCATTGCCAGACACTTTATCAGCGATCCTGTTTCCAGAAAACAAATGGAAACGTTATACAACAACTGCCAGGAATTTGGCGTGGAGCTTGCTGACATCAACCATCCCGATCAAGGCATCGTTCACGTTATCGGACCTGAGCTAGGGCTGACTCAGCCGGGAAAAACAATTGTCTGCGGCGACAGTCACACGTCTACTCACGGCGCGTTTGGAGCACTGGCTTTCGGTATTGGCACAAGTGAAGTGGAACATGTGCTTGCTACACAGTCTATCTGGCAGGCAAAGCCTAAAACGATGAATGTAAAAGTAAACGGCAGGCTCTCCCCTTCCGTGACCGCGAAAGATTTGATTCTCGCCATCATCGGCAAGTTCGGTGTCCGTTTCGGAACCGGTCATGTGCTGGAGTATACCGGCGAAGCTGTTCGCGGACTTTCGATGGAAGAGCGGATGACCATCTGCAACATGTCCATCGAAGCAGGGGCCCGAGCTGGTCTGATCAGTCCTGACGATACGACTGTAGACTACCTGCGTGGTCGACGAAATGTACCAGAAGGTGAAGCTTTTGAAGAGGCGGCAGCAGAATGGAAAGCCCTGGCAACCGATGAGGGAGCTGCCTATGACGCCGTTGTCGAAATCAATGCAGATGAAGTAGAGCCCCAGGTAACATGGGGAATTAACCCAGGCATGTGCCTTCCGGTCAGCGGCTCTGTACCCCACCCGGAAGCAGCTGAGACACCAGCTGAGCGTGAAGAGATTGAACGGGCTTTAACGTACATGGGTCTTGAGGCCGGACAGCCAATTTCTTCTGTACCTATTCAACACGTTTTTATCGGCTCATGCACAAACTCCCGTCTCAGCGACCTGCGTCGTGCTTCTGAAGTGATTCAGGGACGAAAGGTTCATCCTGACGTTCGGGCTCTTGTTGTTCCTGGCTCACAAACGGTCAAACAGGCCGCCGAAGCCGAAGGTATTGATAAAGTGTTTACAGAAGCCGGATTCGAATGGCGGGAAGCAGGCTGCAGCATGTGTCTGGCCATGAATGACGATGTCGTTCCGGCAGGTGAACGATGTGCCTCTACTTCCAACCGCAACTTTGAAGGCCGTCAGGGAAATGGAGCGAGAACACATCTCGTTGCACCTGAAATGGCGGCTGCCGCTGCGATTGAGGGCAGATTCGTAGATGTCCGCAGCTATTTTACCAGCCCTGTTTAAAAGGGACGTTAAAGGAGTGTCACGATGGAACCGATAAGAAAGCATGAAGGTGTCGTTTATCCGCTTAACCGCTCTAATATTGACACCGATCAGATTATACCGAAACAATTTTTAAAGCGAATAGAACGTCAAGGCTTCGGCCAATTTCTCTTTTACAACTGGCGGTTCGATGACAATGATCAGCCGAGAGTGGATTTTTCGCTGAATCAGGACCGCTATAAAGATGCGACGATCCTCGTAGCTGGGGAGAACTTCGGCTGCGGTTCTTCCAGAGAGCATGCTCCATGGGCACTGCAGGATTATGGATTTATCGTGATTATCGCACCGAGCTTTGCCGATATTTTCTATAATAATTGCTCTAAAAACGGTATCTTGCCTATTCAGCTAACACAAGCTGAAGTTCAGGAGCTGATTGAAAAAGCAGAAACTCCTGGTTACAGCCTGACTGCTGATTTGGAACGGCAAAAAGTATCAGATGCCGAAGGTTTTGAAGCTTCTTTTTCGATTACACCATATATGCGTGAAATGCTGTTGAACGGCTGGGATGAAATTTCAGTTACTCTCACGCTTGAAGATAAAATATCGACCTATGAAGCCTCACGCGGCTGATAAAGAGTATACGAATGATGGAGGGGTGTTCCGTATTAGCGGAACACCCCTTCAGGCTGTTTATAATGCCCAACAACTTACATGCCGCAGTCCGGATATGCACGTGCGATCTGCCGTTCAAAAACAAAGCGGCAGAGAATCTTCAGGCTGCTTGTTGCGCACCCGCCGAACGTGTCAGTGACACGTATCTTTTCATTGGAGAAAGAGGTTGCAACAGGTAGACAAGTCTGCTCGTTTCCTTATATGGTGACATTGTTGAATACGGCCATTTTTATTCGGCAAAGGCAGATCTAAAAAGCTCGTGCCGCCCATCACCAGGCACTTGAAACGCACTGCCAGCTGCCGATATCGGAGGGCTCGGCTTAGAACGAGGCGAAGATCCGGCGGACGTCTTGCAGGAGTGCCAATTTAGATAATGGCACGCTTGGAAGCGGTTGGCTGAACATGGATACACGAAGGACACCCTTTCAATCAGAAAGCACCACTCTTCTATTTTAAGATGCACAACTTCTTTATCTGCGTTATAATGAAGTGTTGGATTTATGATCGTAGAAAGAAGGGAACAAACCATGACAGCTTCACGTAAAACGTTTGCTATTATCTCACACCCGGATGCCGGTAAAACGACGCTTACTGAGAAGGTACTGCTTCTTGGAGGCGGAATCCGCAGTGCGGGTACTGTAAAAGGAAAGAAAACTGGAAAATATGCGACTTCAGACTGGATGGAAATAGAGAAACAGCGTGGAATTTCCGTTACTTCCAGCGTGATGCAGCTTGATTATGAAGGCACGCAAATTAATATTCTCGATACACCTGGCCACCAGGATTTCAGTGAAGACACGTATCGGACATTGACAGCAGTTGATACGGCTGTCATGGTAATCGACAGCGTCAAAGGGATCGAAGCACAGACCCTGAAGCTGTTTAAAGTGTGCCGCATGAGAGGCATTCCAATTCTGACGTTTATCAACAAGCTCGACCGCGAAGGAAAAGAGCCGCTTGATCTGCTCGAAGAAATTGAAGAAACACTCGATATGGAAACGTATCCGATGAACTGGCCGATCGGTACAGGAAAGCGCCTCAAGGGCATTTACAGTTTATCCGGTGATAACGTGGAAGTGTTTGATGAGAACGAGCGTCGTATCCTGCCGCTTTCTGACGCCGATATGCTTGAGGATTACGAGAAAGAAACGCTGGAGGAGGAAACGATGCTGCTGCAGGAGGCTGGAAATGCTTTTTCCGCAGAAAAAGTAAAACGCGGTGAAATGACACCCGTATTCTTCGGATCGGCCCTCGCTAACTTTGGGGTGCAGTCGTTCCTTGATCACTTCGTGGAGCTGGCTGCAGATCCCCAGCCTCGAAAAGCGGATGGCGAGTATATTCAGCCGGATTCAGATCAGTTTTCCGGATTTATTTTCAAGATCCAGGCTAATATGAATCCGAACCACCGGGACCGCATTGCTTTTCTGCGTGTCTGCTCCGGCTCATTTGCACGCGGCATGGAAGTGAAGTTATCCCGCTCCAACAAAAAAATGAAGCTGAATCAGTCCCACTCCTTTTTCGCCTCGGACCGCGAGACTGTTGATAAAGCGATGCCCGGTGATATTGTCGGTTTATACGACTCTGGAAACTTTCAGGTTGGCGATACGCTTTGCACCGGACAGGCTCTTCAATATGAAGAGATGCCGCAGTTTCCGCCTGAGAAATTCGCAAAGGTAACGGCGAAAAACGCCTTGAAGCACAAGCAGTATCACAAAGGTATGGAACAGCTAGTCCAGGAGGGTACCATTCAGCTTTATAAAACGCCTTATTTTGAAGATTACATTATCGGCGCTGTTGGTGAACTTCAGTTCCAGGTGTTTGAATATCGTATGAAAAACGAGTATAACGTAGACATTGAGTTTCATCACATGACGCATGAGCTGGCCCGCTGGGTCGTCAAGGGAGATATCGGAGACGGAATGACGGACAGCCGCAAAATGCTCGTAGAAGATCAGCAGAAGCGACCTGTTCTGCTCTTTGAAAACGACTTTGCCCTGCGCTGGTTTCAAGATAAATATCCTGATGTTACGCTCGCCACTGGATGGGAAGTTATGGAATAACTCGTCACAAGCTCCGCTTTATGCGGGGCTTTTTTCTGCTTTTTGAACTGCTGTGATCTGCACAAAAAAACAACCCGCATCTACTTGGATACAGGCTGAGCACGTTGAATCGTATACTTTTTTTTCCCGGAGCCACTGCAATCCCTGCACGTCACAATTCGCGTCACCAGCCAGAGTTTCTGCTTCGTTTTCCCCTTTCCTTTACATTCCCTGCAAATGTACATGATCGCCACCTGTACCCCTCCTCTACTTATGACCCATTGTACGATATTTATCTGAATATTTCCACAAATTGAACTGTATTTCTCCGTTGATTTTCTTACAACCCTCTTTTTGCTGCGCTATTGTCGTTTCTCTTACTCTGTAGAAAGGAATACACGCAGTAATGGCTTTGATAAGAGAGCCTTTTGTGTGAAAGGAGCGAACGATGTGCAGGACGTTTATGAACAGTTTAAAGAAGTCATTCTAGCCGTTCTCCCGCTCGCTGCCGTCATCATCATTTTGCAGTATACGGTCATTGGACTTCCTCCCGAATTGTTTTTTCGGTTCATTGCCGGGGTCGTGATGGTCGGACTGGGGTTGTTTTTATTCCTTGTCGGGGTACATATTGGCCTGCTCCCGATTGGAGAAATGATCGGGTCAGCTCTTCCAAAAACAAATAAGATTTGGTTGATCCTGCTTACTGGTTTTATCCTCGGCGTCGTCGTAACCATTGCTGAACCGGATGTGCGAGTTCTGTCTTCTCAGGTAGATGATGTATCAGGAGGAGAAATTGCAAACCTCACGCTTGTCTATTCCGTTGCGTTAGGAGTTGGCTTTTTTGTTATGATGGCGATGGTAAGAACCGTATTTAACATTCCTTTGAAGTATTTGCTTGTAGGGGGCTATACGGCTGTCGGCATTCTCGCCTTCTTTACACCTCCCACTTTTCTTCCTATTTCATTTGATGCCGGAGGCGTGACAACTGGTCCGATGACCGTTCCGTTTATTCTGGCACTTGGTGTTGGAGTTGCATCCGTTTTGCGTGGAAAATCCTCTTCAAGTGAAGGATTTGGTCTCGTGGCCCTTGCATCAATTGGCCCCATATTAGCTGTAATGGTTCTGGGGGTGATTTACGGATGATCGGAATTCTGTTTGAAGATATTGGACACGTTATATACGAGGTAGCGTTCGCAGTCATTCCGCTGCTCATCTTCTTTTTTGTGTTTCAATTCTTTTTTTTAAAGCTTGATAAAAAGCGGATTCGGGATATCTTGGTTGGACTCGTCCTGACATTTGCCGGTCTTGTCTTATTTCTTCAAGGTGTGGAAGTAGGCTTTTTCCCCGCGGGAGAAGCAATCGGTGAAATTTTAGGAGGACGCGACAACACGCTGGTTTTACTGCCTGCTCTCGGCTTTTTGTTCGGGCTTGTCGCCACCTTTGCAGAACCTGCGATACGCATTTTAAATTACGAAGTGGAAAAAGTGACTGCTGGCTCCATTTCTAAAAATGTCATGCTGATCACGCTGTCTATAGGAGTTGGGGTTTCTATTGCCCTTTCCATGTTCCGGATCGTTATTGGGTTTCCACTCTGGTATTTAATCCTTCCAGGCTACCTGCTGGCTTTTGCACTCGTTTTTATATCAAGCGATCGATTTATATCCATCGCCTTTGATGCAGGAGGTGTGGCAACTGGACCAATGACCGTAACGTTCATCATGGCAATAGCTGTCGGCGTTGTAAGTGTCACCGAAGGCCGGGATCCGCTCATGGATGGATTTGGAATGATTGCGCTTGTTGCATTAACTCCAATTTTGGCTGTCCTTATACTAGGTCTGCTGTTTAAATGGAAGGAGAGTAGCAGTTCATGAATACCATGCGAAAAGACCATAAATTACTCGTTACCATCGTAAAGCGCGGTAAAGCTTCCAGAGTAACGAAAGCCGCTAAAGCAGCCGGTGCTGAAGGCGGCACCACTTTACTCGGAGAAGGTGTCGGCATTCACGAAAAAAGGCAATTTTTCGGACTGGATGCGCTGCATGAAAAAGAAATTGTGCTTACGCTGATCCCCGAGGATATTCTTGCAGATGTTGTGCATGCGATCACGTTAAAAGCGAAGCTGAATGAACCTGGCCACGGGGTCGGCTTTCTTCTTGACGTTCGTCGAACACTCGGTATCGCCCATCTTGACTATGAGGATGAAGAAAAGGAGCTGGATGATATGACAGATGATATTAAACATAAAGGATTCAATCTGATCATTACGATTGTCAATAAAGGTGACGCCGGAAAAGTAATCGATGCCTCCAACCGGGGCGGAGCCGAAGGCGGAACAGTAATGAACGGCCGCGGCAGCGGCATACATGAGAAAGCAAAGCTGTTTTCTCTTCAAATTGAACCTGAAAAGGATGTCGTGCTCACCCTAATCAAAAAAGAGATGACGAAACAGGTGCTTGATGCCATTAACGAAGATGTTCATATCAATGAGCCTGGTAAAGGTATCGCCTTTATACTTCCTGTTGAAGAAACGGTCGGGATCCACCACTTGATGCAGCAAGAATCGGATTCGGAATAACTTATATTCTCCATCACATCAGCAAAGAGGCCCCCTTCCATAACAGGAAGGCAGGCCTCTTTTTTAGTACAGCTCCTCAACTTACTGAATCGAAATATGACGATGATGAAATGAGAAGCATTCTTTCATTCGATTAACGTTCAGCAAACGATCCAGCTCCTGGCTTCGTTTTACAGCTTCTGCAGAGGAAAAGCCGTATTTCATCGCAGCTTTAATCATTTCCTCGCGCTTCAGCTCTAATTCATCTTGCCTGGAAAAGCGTTTCTGCCCCATAATCTCTTCACCTTTTTCAACAATATCGTTAGTAAACATCCAGCTGTCTGCTATTCTACCATATTTTAGCGGATGACGCTGGCTCATAAACCGCACTTAACGAATTTACAAATTTCAGGACAAAAGAAGGAATCATTGCTTTTTCTCTCCATCTATTCTCCTGATAAGCCTTTGCATGAGCGATAAAAAAGGAAAAACATCATCATGCTTTTGACCCCGCCGCTTTTTGACGGCTTTTTTCTAAACACTTCCGTTCGAAAAAACAGGACATCGGTCGGATGCCGGTGCCCTGTTTCCATCGGATTGTATTCGTTGTTAAATATCTTCAAGCCTTTTCAAAACCTGAGCCTTCAATTCACGGAGCTTCTCATCCGCTTCATCAGCTGATTCGCCTCTTACGCCGAAATAACACTTAATCTTCGGCTCCGTGCCGGATGGACGCAGACAGTACCAGGATCCATCTCTGTGAAAAATCTTCAGCACGTTGGAAGACGGCAGATCGATGACTTCATCGGTCCGGTCATCCATATACACGCGTGTTCCGCGCTGATAGTCTTCCACAAAATCAGTTTCTTCCGGAAGGTTTCCTTGGAGTACATCGTCGCGGAAAACGTTCATAATGCGCTGAATTTTTTCCGCCCCTTCTTTCCCTTTAAAGGTGAAGGATGCAAGATCCTCATAAAAGTAGCCGAATTCCTTATAGATCTCCTGCAAGCCATCATAAAGCGTCATGCCTTTTGATTTATAGTAGGCAGCCATTTCAGCAGCAGCAAGTCCAGGCTGTATAGCATCCTTATCACGTGCAAACGGCTCGATTAAATAGCCATAGCTTTCTTCATATCCGAATAAAAACGTATGCTCGCCTGTTTGGTCATAGTCCCGGATTTTCTCACCAATAAATTTAAAACCAGTTAACACGTCCAATGCTGTTACATCATAGGCATCCGCAATCACACGCCCCAGCTCTGACGTTACGATTGTTTTGATCATGACGCCATTATCCGGCAGCGTGCCCGCCTCTTTCTTTTTCATCAGCAAATAATGGAGGAGGAGCGCTCCCGTCTGATTGCCGCTTAAAACCGTAAAGTCCCCGGCTTTATTTTTAACAACGAGGCCGATGCGGTCGGCATCCGGGTCAGTTGCAATCAGAAGGTCGGCATCCACCTCTTCACCGAGCTTCATAGCAAGCTCAAAGGCGTCTGCCTCTTCCGGATTCGGAGAGCGAACTGTAGAAAACTCGGTATCAGGCACCGCCTGCTCCTTCACCGTATGCACGTTTGTAAAGCCGGCATCTTTCAATCCTTTTTCCATAGGCACAGTTGCCGTTCCGTGAAGCGGCGTGAAGACGATTTTAAGGTTCTTTTCCCAAGTTCGAATGAGCTCGCGGTCGGTTATGACTGCTTGCAGCTCTTTCGCATATGCTTCATCAAGCTCATCAAGCACCCATTCCAGCAGACCTTCCTCTTCAAGCTGAGCGGAAGGCTTCGTTTCCACCTCGAGCTCATTTTCGACTGCATTTACCATTGCAATCAGACGATCGGCGTCATCCGGAATCAGCTGGGCACCGTCGTCACCGTAAACTTTAAAGCCATTGTATTCCGGCGGGTTATGACTTGCTGTAATCATCGCACCGGAATGCGTATTCAAGTATCGGACAGCATAGGAGAGCTGCGGAGTAGGCCGCAATTCGCGGAATACATAGGTTTTGATCCCGTTTGCTCCGAGCGTGCACGCTGCTTCAAGTGCAAACTCTTTAGACATCCTCCGGTTGTCATACGCAATGACGACACCTTTGCGCTTTGCTTCTTCTCCTTCAGCAGCGATAAAATCAGCCAGTCCCTGAACGGCTTTTCGAACCGTGTAGATGTTCATGCGATTCGTTCCTGGTCCAATTTCTCCGCGCATTCCGCCGGTTCCAAATTCAAGCGTCTTATAAAAGCTGTCTTCCAGAATCGTCTGGTTGCTTTCATGCGACCGAAGTTCAGCTGCTAAAGCCGGGTCTAAATCCGTTTTTGTACTCCACTTTGAATATTGATCTCTCCAATTCATGCATCATCACCCTCCAGAGCTGGTATATACCTTTAGTTATACGCATCTTATAAGCACTAGTAAAGGGAAACCTGTTAATTTTTCTCTTTTGCAGGCACTGGATTGCGTGCATAGTAGATTTCTTCTTCTAAAACAGAAATGTGATAATCCAGCTCTTCTTCTGTCCAGTTGAATCGGACGGCCATATATTTCAGTACATTATCCTTATACCGCTGTACGAAATCAATATTGAAAAAGAGGGCTGCCGTTCGACGGTTGAAGAAATCGATTGGGGAATAAACCATTTCTTCTTCGATACCGTACACGAGTGAAGCAAATACACCGGCAGGCAGTCCGTAGATCTTCGCCTCTTCCCCCTGAAGCTCAAGAATTTCAAATACTCTCATGACGTTGGATCCGTAAAGATTAGACAATCGTTCTGCTTCGGCGACACTTAGTCCGAGCTTTACGCCTTCTTCAACCGCTTTTTGAATGAAGCTTTCCAACTGATCGGAACCTCCAACATCGCCCCCGGAAAGCTTCATTTTATCTGTTGTACACTTTTTGCGGGAGCCTTCCTGCTTAGCAACGTAATCGACAACCCGCTCCGCCATTTTGCGGTAGCCAGTCAGCTTCCCGCCGGCAATAGAAATCAGACCAGATTCCGAGATAAATGTTTCATCTTTACGAGAAATCTCAGATGCACTCTTTCCTTCTTCATGAATCAGCGGCCTAAGACCTGTCCAGCTCGATTCTACGTCTTCGCGAGTAATGCTGACATCCGGGAACGTATAATTCGCTGCTCGGATCAAGTAGTCCAAATCCGCATCCGTCATGCGAGGCGACGCAATGTCTCCGATATAATGCGTATCCGTCGTTCCGATATACGTTTTACCGGCTCTCGGGATCGCAAATACCATCCGCTTATCATCCGTATCAAAGTAAACAGCCTGCTTGAGCGGGAAGCGGGACTGGTCTACAACAATGTGAACCCCTTTTGTAAGATACAGGTATTTCCCCTGCTTTGATTTATCTTTTTCGCGCATGTCATCGACCCACGGTCCTGCAGCATTTACTACATACTTTGCACGAATGTCGTGATGCACACCGGTTCGGAGATCTGTCACTCGCGCACCGACTACTTTACCATTCTCATACAGCAGGTTTTCGGCTTTCGTATAATTCACTGCATTAGCACCGCGGTGTACCGCTTCTTTAATCGTTTCCAGTGTTAAGCGGGCATCGTCTGTTTTATATTCAACGTAATAGCCTCCGCCTTTTAAATGATCTTCACGAAGCAGCGGTTCTTTAGCCAGTGTTTTCTCCTTGTTCAGCATTTGGCGCCGCTCGTGCTTGCGGACGCCTGCAAGCGTGTCATACGTTTTCAACCCGACAGAGGTAGCAAGCTTGCCGTAGGTACCGCCCTTAACGATAGGAAGCAGCATCCATTCAGGCTTCGTCACGTGAGGAGCATTTTCATAGACAATGGCCCGCTCCTGGCCTGTTTCTTTTACAATTTTAAACTCAAGCTGCTTTAAATACCGCAGCCCGCCGTGCACAAGCTTTGTAGACCGGCTTGAGGTACCGGCAGCGAAGTCCTGCATCTCTACCAGCCCTGTTTTAAATCCTCTCGATACTGCATCCAGTGCAATACCAGCTCCGGTGATTCCCCCTCCGATCACGAGTACGTCCATTTCTTTTCTGCTCATGTTCTGCAGGTATGTCTCACGCTGCAGTGCTGAAAATGGTTTTGCCATAAAAAAACACCCTTTCCATTGAATGAAAGGAAAAGAAACAAAAAGAGACCACAACAATGGAAGCGCTTCTATTCTGCTTCTTTGCTGTGGTCTCTCCGTATCTCCAGACCTTTATATTAATTTAAGACCATTATAGCACAAATTTACAATTTGTAAAACTAATTGCGCTTAAAGGCCATCGTCGCATGAACAGCTGTTTTCCAGCCGTCGTAAAGGTCTTTGCGCTCTTCTTCAGCCATATTAGGCGTAAAGCTTCGCTCAACGGACCACTGCTCAATCACTTCCTCTTTATTCTTCCAGAACCCTACTGCGATACCGGCAAGGTAAGCTGCACCAAGCGCCGTCGTTTCCTGAATAACAGGACGCTCCACTTCCGTTCCAAGAATATCTGCCTGGAACTGCATCAGGAAGTTGTTTGCGACAGCTCCGCCGTCTACACGCAGCTTCTTCAGATCGATGCCGGAGTCAGCGTTCATCGCGTCCAGTACGTCTCTTGTCTGATACGTCAATGATTCAAGCGTCGCCCGGATAAAGTGTTCTTTCTCCGTTCCTCTCGTGATTCCGAAGACTGCACCGCGTACGTCGCTGTCCCAGTAAGGTGTACCTAGTCCTACAAAGGCAGGAACAACATAGACACCGTCTGTTGATTCAACACGTTCTGCGTAAGCTTCCGTTTCCTTGGCATCCTTGAACATTCGTAAGCCATCCCGCAGCCATTGAATCGCAGATCCTGCTACAAAAATACTTCCTTCCAAGGCATACGTAACTTTGCCGTCAAGCCCCCAGGCGAGTGTAGTCAGCAGGCCGTGTTCTGATTTAACCGGCTTCTCCCCTGTATTCATGAGCATAAAGCACCCGGTTCCGTAAGTGTTTTTAGCCATACCGGTTTCAAAACACGTTTGTCCAAACAAAGCTGCCTGCTGGTCGCCGGCTGCGCCTGCAATCGGCACCTCTTCTCCAAAGAAGTGGTAGTCAACCGTATTGGCATATACCTCGGAGGAAGGTCGAACTTCCGGCAGCATTGATTCCGGCACGCCCAGAATATCCAGCAGCTCTTTGTCCCATTCAAGGTCGTAAATGTTGTACATCAACGTTCTTGAAGCGTTGGAGTAATCAGTGACGTGTGCTTTTCCGCCGGACAACTTCCAGATCAGCCATGTGTCGATCGTTCCAAAAAGAAGGTCTCCGTTCTCTGCTTTTTCTCTTGCTCCATCCACGTTGTCGAGGAGCCACTTCACTTTTGTGCCAGAAAAGTACGCATCGATCAGAAGTCCCGTTTTATCACGGAATTTATCGGCATGTCCTGCCTCACGCAGCTCCTGGCAGATGCCGTCGGTCTGACGGGACTGCCAGACGAGCGCGTGATAAATTGGTCGACCTGTGTTTTTATCCCATACAACCGTTGTCTCACGCTGGTTCGTAATACCAATAGCTGCAATATCGCTTGCAGGCACATTTTGATTATTTAGCACTTCTGCCATAACGCTCAGGATGGAGGACCATATTTCATTTGCGTTATGCTCCACCCAGCCCGGCTTAGGAAAATACTGCTTGAATTCTTTCTGAGCGACATCGACGATTTCTCCCGCCTTATTAAAAAGAATGGCTCTGGAGCTCGTCGTGCCCTGGTCGAGTGCAAGTACGTAGTTTTTTGTCATGGATATATTTCCCCCTTATGTTTTTATATGGCTGCTATGCCTTTTTACCCTGAGGCGGGTTGTGGAAAACCTGCTTTTCTGTGTGCATTTTGATATGACGCTTTTCAAGCATGAAAGTCAGTACCGTTACAGCTGCGAACAATGCAACAAACACCCAGAGAAGCGGATGAATAACCCCTTCAAACACTGCTGCATAGAACAAGGCACCAAGACCGCCGCCGATGATTGGTCCAGCTACCGGCACCCAGGCATACCACCACTCAGATGACCCTTTCCCTTTTATCGGAAGCAGCGCGTGTGCGATACGCGGGCCAAGGTCACGGGCTGGGTTAATCGCATAGCCGGTCGTTCCGCCGAGCGATAAACCGATAGCCACAATCAGAAAGCCGACAATAAGCGGATTCAACCCTTCAGTGAAGGCGTTTGCACCAATGAACAGAATACCAAGCACGAGAATGAACGTTCCAAATGCCTCGCTGAAAAAGTTGGATGGTGTGTGTCGAACAGCCGGGCTCGTTGAAAAGACGGCCAGTTTGAGTCCCTGCTCTTCTGTTTTGTTAAAGTGCGCGACATACTGCAGATAAATAAGGGACGCACCAATAAAGGCTCCAATCAGCTGTGCAATAATGTAGCCCGGCACCTGTGCCCATGGAAACTCTCCAATAGTAGCAAGTCCGACTGTTACGGCCGGATTAATGTGTGCCCCGCTGATATCACCGACTGCATAGATGGCCAATGCAACACCAAGACCCCACCCTGCCGTGATAACGATCCACCCGCCTGCATTTGATTTCGTTTCACGGAGCACTACCCCCGCTACGACTCCGGCACCAAAAATAATCAGAATCATCGTGCCTAAAAGCTCTCCCCAAAACGGTGTCATGATTTACTCCTCCTCATTTTGTAAGATTTGGAAACAAAAAAGAGACCAACAAAAATTTGACTCAGTGTGCATACATTACTGAGCAAATATTCATTGGTCTCCTAAGTCTCCATGAATAAATTATTAACTTGCTTTCATTAAACCATGCTATGAAAGCGCTGTCAACGTATTTTTAATTTTCTGTGATTTTCCACAGCTTGCGATTTGAAGTTGTGACGGCTACTGCTCCTGCTGTCAAGGCCGCTTCCACCTCGCTGCGGCTGCGGATAAGGCCTCCTGCAATAATTGGAACTCCAGTTTCTCTGTGAACCTCTTCAATAAATTGCGGAATCAGTCCGGGCAGAATTTCCACGCAGTCCGGCTGAATCGTTCTCATCATTTGATAGCTGGACTCAAGCGCCAGGGAATCAAGGAGAAACAGTCGCTGAATTGTTATCAATCCAGCTTTTTTAGCAGTAATCAACACGTTTTTGCGGGTCGAAATTAAACCGTCCGGACGGATGTCCTGTGACAAAAACTGAGCTGCAAATTCATCATTTTTCAGTCCCTGAACGAGATCGGCGTGAAGCAGCACCTTTTTTCCTTCTTTTTTAATCATACGTACCAGGCTCTTAAGCTGGCCGATATGCGTGTTAAGCAGGACAATATAGTCACTGTCAGCGTCGAGGGCCCGGTCCACATCCTTCAAATCCCGTATAGCCGGAAGCACCTGTGCACCATTAAACATCCAATTACCCCCTTCTGTTCCGCTCATTTTATCTCTTTTCAGTCTGCAGTGCCACCTTTTTTAAAACGGAAGACTGTTTTTTCGTGAAAAACCTCTCCTGGCTGCACAAGGAGGTCTTCTGCTTTCCCCGGGACATGCTGGGTTTCGATACAGACCGCTCCATGCTTCATAAAGCGGCGTTCTTCCCCTGGTTTCCCGGTCAGTTTGTTGCCTGTATATATGACGACCGCCGGCGCTGATGTTTCAACCGTCATCTGCATGCCTGATGCGGGATCTTCCAGCAAAATAGGTCCTGTTTGGTCCAGTTCAAATGGGTGGTCAATGCCGCCTGCAGCAGAAAGCTGTTCATGTTCCATATCGAGCGCATCGCCAATTCGCTGACCTTGTTGGAAGTCAAACGGTCCTTCAGCTGTCATTTTTTTAACGGGAAGGCTCTCTGCATCGATGCTCCAATAGGTGCCCGCAGGAAGGGTCAGTCGATGATCGCGGATATCTGCGCTGCCGAAATTGAAATAGGAATGATGCGTCATGTTTACTGGAGTAGCTTTGTCCGAAGATGCTTCATACGAAATGTGAAGGGCATCTGCTTCAACGCGATAGCTCACCTTTACTTTCAGGTTCCCCGGAAAGCCGCCCTCTCCATCCGGGCTCGCAGTCGTGAAAATAAGCTCATTCTCTCCTTCTTCCACCTCGAAAAAATGAGAGGAAAAACCGTTGAAACCGCCATGAAGATTATTATTGCCGTCGTTTTTATCCAGTTCGGCGGCGGCGCCTCCTGTTGAAACGGATGCCCCCGGAATTCGGCCTGCGGTCCTTCCAATCAGCGCCCCGATGTAATCCGGGTTTGTGCTGTATGTAAATGGATCCTGGTAGCTCAATACCAGGTTGCGGCTTCCATCTGCGTAAATGCCTGTAATAACGCCTCCGTAGTTTAATGCCGTCACTTGAAGTCCGTCTGGATGTCCAATGGTATAGGCAAACACGTCTTTTCCTTCAATGGTTGCAACTGCCTGTTTCATGTCGTTCATCTCCTTTTATTTCTTCTGGACAGACGAAGAAGGCTTCTGACGGTAACATCAGAAGCCCCGTCTTTACTGGAAAAACTGCTGGGTAGGAAAGCGATTATTCATTATCTGTCAGGTCGTCTCATTCTTTAAATGCTGCTCTACCCGGTATAAATCGTGGCGCCGATCCTTCCATTGAGTCACGTTGCCGGATTTTCTGGACCGTCTTAACAGCTCTAGATCAACGTCACCGACAACGACCGTTTCAATGTTCGGATGACATTCCCCGACTATTCCATCGCGAGGAAATGCAAAGTCAGACGGCGTAAAGATTCCGGATTGTGCATATTGAATATCCATGTTCTCCACATGTGTCAGGTTTCCAACTGTCCCAGTAATCATCGTGTAAACCTGGTTTTCAACAGCTCGCGCCTGTGAACAGTAGCGGACCCTTAGATATCCCTGCCTGTCGTCGGTACAAAACGGTGTAAAAATGATATTGGCTCCTTTTTCCGTGGCAATTCTTCCGAGCTCCGGAAATTCAATATCGTAACAGATCTGAATCGCAATTTTGCCGCAGTCTGTGTCAAATACTTCTACACTGTCTCCGCCCTGAATTCCCCAGAAACGTCGTTCATTTGGGGTAATGTGAATTTTATACTGCTTTTCAATTGTTCCATCGCGCCGGAACAGGTAGGCGATATTATATATGCCGCCTTCTTCTTCGACGAAGTGGGAACCACCGATAATATTGACATTGTACTTAATAGCCAGATCTGTAAACAGATTAATGTAATCCTCTGTAAAGTCAGTCAGCCTCCGAATGGCACGGCTTGGACTCTTCTCTTCGATAAAGGATAGCAGCTGTGTCGTAAATATTTCAGGAAACACAACGAAATCGGACTGGTAGCTCGCGCCGACATCTGCATAATATTCGCATTGCTGAGCAAATTCATCAAATGAATCAATTTTCTTCATCATGTATTGAATCGCACAGATTCGCACTGGGAAAGCTGTTTTGAAGTGACGTTTCGTCGTAGGACGATAGTCAACATTGTTCCATTCCATCAGTGTCGCATATTTCATGGATGCAGCGTCATCCTCCAAATAATTACGGTTCACCCGCTTTAACGTAAACCCGTTCATCACTTGAAATGTCAAAACAGGATCAAACACGTTGTGGTTCATTACCTCTTCCACATACTGGCGCGGGGACATTTCTTCCGAGTAGCGTCTATAGTTCGGAATGCGTCCGCCGATAATAATCGACTTCAGGTTCATTTCTCTGGCCAGCTCTTTTCTGGCTTCATAGAGGCGTCGCCCAATTTTCATCCGGCGGTAGTCGGGGTGAACCGCTACTTCAATGCCGTAAAGGTTATAGCCTTCAGAATCATGGTTCGTAATGTACCCCTCATCGGTGATTTCATCCCACGTGTGCTGATCATCATATTCATCAAAATTAATGATCAGGCTTGAGCAGGAGCCAATAATTTCTCCATCAAGCTCTACGCAAAACTGACCTTCAGGGAATATTTCCAAATGGCTGATCAGCTGCTGGCGTTTCCACGGATCCATATTCGGGAAACAGAGCTTGCCGAGCTCCACAATTTCATCTATATCTTCGTACCGGAT
Source organism: Alkalicoccus luteus (assembly GCF_052061695.1). Classification (NCBI taxonomy): domain Bacteria; kingdom Bacillati; phylum Bacillota; class Bacilli; order Caryophanales; family Bacillaceae; genus Alkalicoccus; species Alkalicoccus luteus. The sequence goes on along the minus strand of NZ_JBPZEY010000006.1, from coordinate 24,412 downwards.
CGTACGAATAATAATTTTCTTTTCAAATTTGGACATGTCCAATGTTGACAACGCATTCACCTCTTTCACATGCATGTACGCTAATGCGCACCTACCCTATCTTAGCACAGATGAAGCCGCTCAGAAATCTTTTCCACTGCCGCATGACGTCATGCAGCTCCTCTCAAGCAGCTGCAAAACGCCGCCTCTGTCAGACAGAGACGGCGTAAGCAATACTTAACGGCTTCCTTTTGTATATGGCTGATTCAATGCTTTCGGCGGCTCTGCTTTGCCGACAAATCCAGCGAGAGCAAAAATCGTCAGTACGTACGGCAGGATCAGGAAGTAAACCTGCGGAATGTTTTGGAATCCCGGCAGCTGTTGTGCTGATGTACTAAGCGCCATCGCAAATCCAAAGAAAATGGCTGCCCCCATGGCACCAAATGGGGTCCATTTTCCAAATATAAGGGCTGCAAGTGCCATAAAGCCCTGACCGACAATCGTACCTGCCGCAAAGTTCCCTGCGATCGTAACCGCATAGACAGCACCGCCTGCACCGGCGAATGCACCACTGAGCATAACGCCGATATAGCGCATACGCAGCACTTTAATTCCCATCGTATCAGCTGCCATCGGATGTTCACCAACTGCGCGCAGCCGGAGACCAAACGGTGTTTTGAATACGACGTACCACACTAAAACGACAATCAATAGTGCAATGTACGTTGTTAAATAAACGCGTGAGAAAAGCATTGGTCCGAGAATTGGAATATCACTCAAAATAGGGATGTTCGTTCGAAAAATTCGCGCACTGATCGTATCGGTTTGACCGCGGTCGAATACTTCTCGCACGATAAAAACAGTTAGACCAAGTGCCAGAAAGTTCAGTGCAACACCGGAAACGATCTGATCCGCCCGAAACGAAATCGAGGCTACTGCATGAAATAGAGAGAAGATCGCACCAATGACGATCGCAAAGCCAATCCCCATCCAGGGAGAAAGGTTCCCAAAGCCCATGCCTTCAAAGATGAGTGTTCCCATAATCCCGCCGAAGGCCCCCATGACCATCAGACCTTCCAGGCCGATATTGACGACCCCGGAACGCTCACTGAACAAGCCGCCCATAGCTGTCAGCATCAGGGGAGTAGCTGCAATCAGCGATGCAGGCACAATAATGTATAGTATTTGCAGTATCACATCCATTTACTTATCCCCCTTCCGGCTAGCGAGGCGCCCGAGTCCCCAGCGGATGATATAGCTGGATGCTACGAAGAAAATGATCAGGGCGATAATAATTTCAACCAGCTCAGGTGCAACGCCTGCCCGCGACTGCATCATATTCGCTCCCTGCTGCAGACCGCCAAACAGGAATGCAGCGAGGAAGATCCCGACAGACGTACTTGCTCCGAGAAGGGCGACGGCAATCCCATCAAAACCGATATTCGTAAATGCCGGCAGAATGTTGGCGTACTGATACGTTCCAAGTCCTACCATGGCACCGCCTGCTCCGGCAAACGCACCGGACACAGACATGGAGAGAATAATATTCGCGTTTACGTTCATTCCTGCATAAAGCGAGGCATTTTTGTTATAGCCGACAGAACGCAGCTCGAAGCCTTTTTTCGTTTTCCATAAAATAAACCACATAAGTACACATGCTGCTGCGGCAATAAAGAAGCCCCAATGCAGCCTGGAAAACTGAGTCAGTTCGGAAAGAAATCCTGATTCAAGTGAAGCGGTACTGTTAATAAACCCGGTCCGCTGACCGCTGTCCAGCAAGTACGTACGTATCAATGAATTCGTCACATGCATCGCAATATAGTTCATCATAATCGTGACAATTACCTCGTGGACCTGAAAGCGGGCTTTTAAATAACCCGGAACAAATCCCCAAAGAGCTCCTGCTACTGCACCTGCTGCGATAGCGAGCGGAAGGTGGATAATCATCGGCGCTTCAATTGCAAGACCGACGTAGACGGAGGTAAACCAGCCTACAATCAGCTGTCCTTCTACCCCGATATTAAGTAATCCTGTGCGAAAAGCGAAGGCAACAGCCAGCCCGGAAAAAATAAGCGGCGTCATTCGCTGAAGGGTTTCCCCAAAGTCATAAGGCTCTCCAACAATTCCGGCAATCAGTGCACTGTAACCTTCAATCGGGTTATTCCCACTGAAGAGCATAATGACTGCCCCCGCCGCAAAACCAAAGAAGATGGCAATGAGCGGGATCAGAATGTTGAATCCTCTTCCCTGCATAAAGTTTTTCATGTGGCTGGCTCACCTGCTTCCTTCGAACCGCCTGCCATCAGCAGACCTAGTTCTTGTTCCGTCGTTTCATCGGAGTTCACTATTGCGACAATTTCCCCTTCATAAATAACGGCAATTTTATCACTGACGTTCATGACTTCTTCCAGTTCCAGGGAGACAAGCAGAACTGCCCGTCCTTTATCCCGTTCTTCGATCAGCTTCCGGTGGATGAACTCAATGGCTCCAACATCCAAACCTCGTGTAGGCTGTGCTGCAACGAGAAGATTCGGGGAACGGTCTACTTCCCTTGCAATAATTGCTTTCTGCTGATTCCCGCCTGACAGCGCACGTGCCTGCGTTTTTTCCGACGGCGTACGAACGTCGTATTCCTCAATCAGCGATTTTGCTTTTTCATACATCAGGTTGTAGTTCAGTACGCCTGTGTTTGTAAACGGCTTCTGATAATATGTTTGCAGCAGTACGTTTTCCCCGATTGTAAAATCAAGTACAAGCCCGTGCTTATGACGGTCCTGCGGAATATGTCCGATTCCCGTTTCGGTCACCTTACGAGGTTTCAAAGACGTTGTATCCGTTCCGGAAATGGAAATAGTTCCGCTCTTTGCCTTGCGAAGTCCGGTGATTGCTTCCACAAGTTCGGTCTGACCGTTCCCGTCAACCCCAGCAAGACCAATAATTTCCCCTTCACGTACTTGCAGGTTCAGCTTATTGACGACATCAACACCTCGTGAATCTTCAACAACGAGATCTTTCACGTCCAGTACAAGTTCTTTCGGCTCAGCCGGTCCTTTTTCCACCTGGAAGCTGACTTCTCTTCCGACCATCATCTCTGCCAGACTGCTCTCTGTTGCTCCCTCCACCTCTACGGTGCCGACGCCTACTCCGCGGCGAATAACCGTACAGCGGTCACATACCTGCAAAATCTCCTTCAGTTTATGAGTGATGAGGATAATCGATTTTCCTTCTTTGATCAGGTTGTTCATAATTTGAATCAGTTCTTTAATTTCCTGCGGGGTAAGTGCAGCTGTCGGCTCATCAAAGATGAGAATCTCAGCGCCCCGGTAAAGTGTTTTTAAGATCTCCGCACGCTGCTGCATGCCAACTGAAATATCCTCAATTTTTGCACGGGGATCTACGCGCAGGCCGTAACGGTCAGAAATTTCCTGCACGTCTTTTTCCGCTTTTTTTAAGTTAATCGTACCGCGGGAGGTCGGTTCACTGCCCAAAATAATGTTTTCTGTGACGGAAAAATTCTGCACGAGCATAAAGTGCTGATGCACCATGCCGATCCCGAGGTCGTTGGCTACGTTCGGATCCGTGATGTTCACCTTCTCACCACGAACCTTAATTTCTCCTCGTTCGGGCTGATACAAGCCGAACAAGACGTTCATAAGCGTTGATTTCCCGGCACCATTTTCTCCAAGAAGGGCATGAATTTCGCCTTGTTTGACCTGCAGCGTGATATTGTCATTCGCTACGATGCCCGGAAACTCTTTGCGGATATTATTCATTTCGATTACGTATTCCACTATTAACAACTCCCTGTGTAGTGCAGTTAAAAGATGACCGCTGGAAGCATGAACCGCTTCAGCAGAAGTCCCGGTGTTACTTGTCTAATCCTGTCGAAACTTGTCATTTAAACCGGCAAATGGGTATAAACAAAGGCTAGTACAAGACTAGCCTCTGTTTGCCGGGTGAAATTGACATTCAAACCGGATGTGCCGGGTCAGTATTTAGAGAGAGTCCATGAACTCCTCATACTCTTCATCTGTCTGTGGAACTTCAATTTCTCCGTCTGTGATCATCTGCTCGTATTCTTCAACAGCTTCGATTGCATCATCAGAAACGTTGTCCTGAGTTTCAGCAATACCTACACCATCATCCTCAAGACCGAATTCAAGCGTTTCTCCGCCTGGGAAGTTGCCGTTCATCGTATCTTCAGAGACTGTATATACTGCCTGGTCTACACGCTTAACCATAGAAGAAAGAATGACGTTTCCTTCGTCCCATCCGCCTTCTGTCAGCGCCTGATCCTGGTCAACCCCGATAGCCCAGACAGTTTCGCCGCTCTGGTTACGGTCAATTGCTTCTGTGAAGAGGCCGTTTCCTGTTCCGCCGGCAGCGTGATAGATAATGTCAGCACCATTGGAATACATTGTGTCGGCAATGTTTTGGCCTGTTGAAGCATCGTTAAAGTCTTGAGCGTACTGTACGGCAATTTCAATATCAGAGTCAACGTAGCTTACGCCAGCTTTAAATCCATTTTCGAATTTTTTGATGAGCGGGCTTTCTACGCCGCCGATAAATCCAACTTCATCTGTTTCTGTATGCATCGCTGCAATAACACCTACTAGGAAAGAGCCTTCGTGCTCTGCAAACGTGATACTAGCAAGGTTATCAAGCGGATTGCCATCATCATCTGTAACCACTTCATCAACGATTGCAAAATTCTGATCCGGGTTTTGCTCGGCCACCGTACGAACGTCGTCAGCCATCAGGAATCCGATTGCAAACGAAAGATCTGTCCCTTCACGTGCCAGCTGCTGCAAGTTTGGCAGGTAGTCCGCCGCATCTCCAGACTGGATATAATCTACATCAGCTTCCGGAAAGTCTTCGCCAAATTCAGTCAGACCTGCCCAGGCAGATTCGTTGAATGAACGATCATCAACCCCGCCGACATCTGTAACCATTTTGGAAGAGAAACCTTCGCCGCCTTCGCCTGCAGCTTCGTTTCCGCCGTCTTCCTCGCCTTCGTTGCCAGCGTTTTCGTCAGCGTCATTTTCCTCAGCAGCATTGCCAGCATTTTCGTTTCCATCATTTACCGGAGTGGTGTTTTCATTGTTGTCCCCGTCTCCGCAAGCCGCTAGCAGAACTCCTGCAGTCAGCACAGATGAAAGCAGCATCGTTGTACTCTTTTTCATGTCGAGCATCCCCCTAGAATAATGTATTATTTCAGTTTTTATCCCTTAAAAATAGAGAAAGATAAAAACTCTGAAACCATTATGCCACATTATGTCTCAAAATATAATCTTAAAAACGCTTCCAACTAAGAAAAAAATCACATGTTTGATGTCTGACCTCTTACCATGACATACGACATGCGTTGACAGCGTTTTCTTAAGTGCCTTCAATATACCACCTTTTACGCAACAAATAAATAGATTTTAAACAAAATTTCATATTTACTTGAAAAGAATTAACTATTCTGCTAATTCACTCATCTTGGTTCATTCGACATCTTCTCTACCGATTATGTCCGTGTTCAGAATGAACCTATGTACATGCATCCACTCTTGCAAGTGTGCCGCTTTTTTGCTTTTGTATGAAAGGGTCTTTCTATTTCACAGATTTATGCGATTCTTTCACCAAGCCCCCTTTTTTTCAAGCATTTACACTGATACACTATGGAAACAATCTATTGGGAGGGGAATTTCTTGCAGACTGCATTGCTGTGCAATCAGGATCGTGATGATCGGAAGCTGATTGCGGATGTACTCGTGGAAAATGATGTGCAAGTGGTGGAAACGGACTCTTCAGAGCAGGTTCTGGCTTATGTTGAGCAGCTGGAACCTGAAATGGTCATTCTCGATATTATTATGGCGTCAGGAGATGGGATCTCTCTGCTGAAGCAGCTGCAGCGTATGCCGGGCAGTCCGTGCATCGTGTTAAAGTCGTCCTGTCATACAAGAGGACACCTGCGAAAAGCGCTTCAGCTCGGTGCTGATGCTGTGCTGCCTAAACCTGTTACTGCCGAGCAGGTCCGGCAGCTTGCGAACGTTGCCGACCGCCGTGCCATGTACCGGCGCTTTCCGGTGGATAGACAGCTTCAACATTAATGATTATTCTTTCGAACCGAACACCAAAAAGGCCGTCTCAATCAAATGATTGAGACGGCCTTTTTGTTAGGCGCTGCAGCTGCATTACGATGTCGTGCTGCCTGCGTATTTCTGCCTGGAGCGAATGACAGCCGCTGTTAAAAGCACAGCCATCACTCCTGCTGATGCTTTCCCGATCAGCATCGGGATGGTCATTTCCGGCTCCAGTGCCGCCGTAAAGCCGAGGTGCCCCCCCAGCAGAAATGCCCCGCTCACACTGAAAGCGACATTCATCAGTTTCGCTTCTCTGTCCAGCGTATGAAGCTTTTTGTAAACAGGTATACTGTGAGCGAGCTGTGTGAGAAACCCGATCCAGCCATCGGCGCTGATCCCCCCTTTTCGGGCTGCCAGCTTGTCGTGAAGCGTTCGCTTTAAAAAATGCACAAGCGGAAAAGCGCCCGCCAGTGCAAGCACGATCAAGCCTACAATTTCCATCGATTCGCGGAAAGGAGTGAGGCCCGGCATAATCACGACGCCGGTAAGCTCCTGTACGATCAGGATAAAAATGACGACTGTAATAAAAGCCATGATCAGCCTTCCACCCGTGATGAAGAGCTTGACTATAGACGAGCCGGCCCAATAAAGTCCAGCAACCATGCCCATAACCAGTACCGCAGCAGGGATGAGCTGCTGCAGCACGAACATAGCCGGCATTCCTGCTGCAAGACCAGCAAGAAATGCACCGGCAGGAACAGGAATCAGCCCCAGCATAATTCCTTCTGCGAACACCGTATGATCTTCTTTATGTATCAGCCCAAGTGCAACAGGCACCGTAAACACGAAAACCGGTCCGAGCATCGTTGCCAAAATAATACCGGAAAGCAGTGCAGCCTCCCTCGTTTCCGCGAGTTCCAAGGCGAGCGGGTACCCTCCCATATCCACTGCCAGCAGCATGCCGGGAAACATACCAGGATCGGCCCCGATTAATGTAAAGACCGGAATGAGGATGGGGCGAAGAAGTTCTGCCAGCAGCGGAGCTACTGAGATCATTCCTACCATGACAAAGGCGAGAGGCCCCATCGTGCGGAACCCCTCGTCAAAAGCTTCTCCGTAGCCTTTTTTATTTCCTCTGATTTTGTCTGCCGCACCGGCTGCTGCGGCAAGCACAAGTATCCAGATAACAAATTGGTTTAACAGCATCTGTCCTGCTCCTTCTGCTTCGTTGCTGCCAGGTCCTCAGCTTTCCCTTCTGCTCCTCATAAAGGTAAGGACAGCCGGGTCTATTTTATCATCATCCTGCCAGCGTTCCTCAAAATTCTCCTGCATAAAATAGGCTTCAAGTGCTGCTTTCACTTCATCTGTATAAGCAGCCGCTTTCTGATTAAGCAAGTTTTCGCGCACTAAATGCTCCTGCACTTCCTCCAATACTTCTCCATCCAGCTCCAGCAGATCGTTTTCATCAGGTCTGGTAAAGTAAAGCTGGTGAAGCTCGTACAAACGTCTCAGCTCAGCAAGCGGCTCTTTATGATCATCAACACGCAAATCATATTTTCGATCATTATAGCCGCCGTACCCGCCTTCCCGCTGCACGATAAACAGTGCGGCAGACTGCTTGCCCCTTGAATCTCCGCCGGCTGCTTGAGCGGCATCCAGTGCAGCGAGCAGCCGCTCCGCTATCGGTCCCTCCGAAGATTCGAACGACGCTACCATCTGTTCAACGGTTTCTTTATTTTTCAGGATGTTTCCCTGAGCGGTGCAGTAGCGCCCTTCACGGTGACCGGCCCAGTCAAAGCATTCGCTCCCGGTATATGCCGCTGTCCGCCCATTTTGATCCATAATAGCAAACTGCCTTAAAGCGGCATCTTTATCATCTGCTATCAGCTTTTCCACAACTTCCGTTGCTGAAAACCCTTCCTTCAAGAGCTGCAGGCCGTCCGGTCCAAACCCGGTGTTTGCAAACGACTGCGTTGCGACGGCCCCTGTTCCAGCCTCAGCCCAGGGGACCACGGCGCCAACACCAAGAAATTTGGACTGCACGGCTATTCCTGTTTCGCCTGTCTCTGGATCAAATCCGATAATCGAATATGTAGCAACTTTCGGTATGCTCATCAATTGGGACCCTCCTCTTTTCATCCATGATAAGCTTCCTTTCTTTCCTGGTCAATCAGAGAGTGACTCAGGTTTAGCATCCGCACTGGCTGGGAAGAACCTTTGATAGGTCCCATTACAGGAACCGGAAGATTACGCGAAGGAGGCACTACCCATGCGAGTACTAGTTATTGGAGCAAACGGCCAGATTGGCCGGCACGTGGTACGGATGCTCGGTTTGAGCCCGGAGCATGAAGTAAACGCAATGATTCGAAAAGAAGAGCAGCGAAAAGATATGGAAGAGCTTGGCGCTGATCACGTAACGATCGGTGATCTTGAACAGGATTTTTCCCACGCTTATAACGGAATGGATGCTGTGATTTTCACGGCAGGCTCCGGAGGTCACACCAGCAAAGAACAAACAGACGTTATCGACCGCAAAGCTGCTCAGCAGGCAGTAGATGAAGCAAAGAAATCCGATGTAACCCGCTTTGTGATGATCAGTTCGATTATGGCTGACGAAGCGGAGAACGCTCCAGACAACATAAAACATTACATGAAGGCAAAACTGGCAGCCGATGAGCATCTGATCGAAAGCGGACTGGTTTATACCATCATCCGTCCGGGGCCTCTCACGAATGATGCTGCACGCGGTACAATCCACGCTGTGAGCAAGCTTGATAACTACGATGGTTCTATCCCGAGAGAAGATGTTGCTGCTACGGCGGTTAATTCCTTGACGCTGAAAGAAACCGAAAACGTCATTTTTGAAATGATGACTGGCGATGTACCGGTCGGAGAAGCATTAAAAAATTTAAAATAGTTTGCACGTCCCGCTCCTCCGGATTATACTGATGACAGGCAGTATGACTGGAGGGGTGTTTTTATGGCTTTCCTTGACTCGTTAAGCAATGACAAAAAGCTGGAATATGGAATCGTTGCTGCGCTGCTGCTTATTTCGGTGGCAGTCGGTATTTTCGTCGGTATGAATGAAGAGTGGTTTCTCCGCCGTAACTTCACGGCAGGATATATGGCAGGCTCTTTAATGTCCGCAGTACTTCTGTTTGGTATTTACCGGACAATTGCTTTCTTCGTAAACCTGGCCCGCGGGCAGAAGACGAAACCTGAAGACGAATAACCTGCACAAGCAAAAAAGAGCGGCCCTCTGCGGAGAGCCGCTCTTTTTTTGTTTCGTTGACTGCATCGTTATGCACTTATAAACGTCCGTTCGCTTCCTCAGAGGACGTTACGTTTCACCCATCCCCTGCCGCAGCCTTCTCCACGTAATTGGACCGGCTATCCCGTCTGTTACTATAGACTGGTCCTGCTGAAACTGTTTGACAGCCGCCTCTGTTTCTCTTCCAAACCAGCCATCTGCTCCAAATGCCGGCAGTGAATACCCGGATCTCATCAGCTTCTCTTGAAGCCTTATGACTGCTTCTCCTCTTGCACCATACCGCACGATCTCCATTCCCTTCAGCTCCCGTCTTAGCTCAGAGACGGAGAACCCAGGACATTGCGTATGCTGACGCGGAAGCTCCCGATGTCCGCGAACATCGGTTCCGGCAATACTCCACTTCTGCTGGAGGAATCGAACCAGTTTTTTCAACTGCTCCTTCTGCTGAGCGGTGAACGCCCCGTTGCCAGTCAGGCAGATTCCGATATTTCCCGTATTATGGCCAGCTACGTGATAGCTGCGGATCGTTTCATCATGGCACTGGATAATCTCTCCGGACCTTTCGATCACAAAATGATAGCCGATCCCTGGCCACCCTAATGTTTCCACATGATAGCGGGCAAATGCAGCTGCACTGCCGCCTGCAGTTCCGCTGTGATGAATGGTTATCCGCTTTGGCGCGTGCCCGCTGCTGTACGATCGTTCAGAATGCGTTGCAAGTTTCGGTTGTGTCATTCTCAAAAAATCCCCTCCTCATCTGCATGTACATATTCCTGCAGAAAAAGGAGGGGATTCTGATCAGCCTTCAGCTTCCATCAAATCATTTATTTCATTTTTGTATAAATCCGATTTCCCGCCGAAGACGGCTTGAATATTCTTATTGTACTTCATCACACCTGCTGCGCCGAGAGCTTTAAGCTCTGCTTCGTCGATTTTCTCCGGTTCCTTAACGGTAACCCGGAGTCTCGTAAAGCAGGCATCGACGTGATCGATATTCGTTTCTCCGCCAAGCGCTTCAAGAATAGAGGCAGCTGTTTTCTGATACTCTTTTTCGCCGCTCTGCTTCTTCTCATTGAAGTCTTTACGCGTATAAAGCTTCGCTTCAGAACCGCCCCGGCCAGGGGTCGCAATGTCCCATTTTTTAATGACGTAAGAGAACAGGAAGTAGTAAACGAAAAAGAAGACGATTCCCATTACGATGTTCATCCACCAGTTGTTCGTGCCAGGCAATATATTGACTAGTACATAATCAATCAGTCCGGATCCTCCAGCCCAGCCGAGATTCACATCAAGCATGTATGCCACCGCAAAACTGACGCCTGCCAGGAGCGCATGAATCACAAACAGGACGGGAGCCACGAACAAGAATGTAAATTCGATTGGCTCGGTGATGCCCGTCAGAAACGCGGTACCAGCTGCTGCGATCAGCATCCCTTTCACGACTGGCTGGTTTTTCTTGTCAGCACAACGGTACATCGCCAGTGCCGCACCGAGCAGCCCGAACATGATAACAGGGAATTTGCCTGCCATAAAACGACCTGCTGTTACATCGACACCTTCTGCTACTTGGGCCAGGAAGATATATTGATCACCTGAAACAAGCTGACCGCCGACTTCCTGGGTTCCTCCAAGTCCGAACCACAAAAATGGCGCATACCAGATGTGGTGAAGTCCTGTTGGAATAAGTACCCGTTCTAAAAAGCCGTACAGCCCAATGTACAATGGATTGGTCGCATCGGAAGCAATAACATTAGCTGTTGCATCAATCACCGATTGAATTGGCGGCCAGATCGCCATCATGATAAATGCAAGTCCGATCGAAACAAACACCATAACAATTCCTACTGATCTGTCCCCCGCAAAAAATCCGAGTACTTCCGGCGGCTGAAACCGCTTAAATTTTGAGTGCACCCAAACGGCCGTCAGCCCGACTACAATCCCGCCGAGCACCCCGGTTTCCAGCGTAGGGATCCCTACTGCCATGCCATATTCACCAGATTGTTCCGCCATCTCCGGCGTAATCCCCAGCACGAGTGAAATCGTATTATTCATGATGACATATCCAAGCAAAGCTGCCAGAGCTGCTATCCCTGATCCTCCTGAAAGACCGATTGCAACTCCGAGAGCAAAGATGATCGGCAGATTTTCAAAAATACTAAGCCCGATCGTATTCATACCCGCACCAGCTGCCTGTACAGCATCTGCCTGCAGGAAGGTCAGCGTGTCAGCAAGCGGGCCCGTGAGAGCCGCTCCGATTCCAAGCAGAATGCCTGCTGCCGGAAGCAGGGCCACCGGCACCATAAGCGATTTGCCAAATTTTTGTAATCCTGCAAAACTGAACATTCAGGATCCTCCTTTTTTTAATCCTTGCACTGGAGCTTATAAAAGTTCCGGCCAATACCCCTGATTCGCTTCGATCAAATCGTCCAGAATATTCCGCGCAGTCGGTGTATCAACAACTGTCCGGTTCAGTGTTAAGGCCTGCAGCAGTCTGTTGTAGCTCTTTTCATAATAGGCGTCGACGACGAGCTGCTCAAAAGCGAGCTGTCCTTCCATTAATCCTTTATAAAAACGCGGGATTTCTCCAACCGCCATTGGCTTCGGTCCATCGCTCGTGAGCAACGCAGGTACTTCCACCATGGCATCTGCAGGCATATTGGAAATAATGCCATTATTCTCTGTTATCACAATAAACGTGTCACGGTTGTTATAGGCGAGAGAAGCAGCGACCCGGATCATGTAACATCCGTGAATATCAACCTCGAGGTCCGCGTTCGCTGTCGTATTATCTGCAATCAGCTGGTCCGCCAGTTCATGCACGCGCTTTTCTCTGCCGTTTATGACTTGCCGGGCTCTCGTATTCGTCACATCGTCCTTTGACGCCATATCGGACGGATACAGGTAATACTGCAAGTACGTATTAGGCAGATACTCTGGAAAATCGTTCAGCATAATCTCCACCTGTTTAAATGTCTTAATCCAGGACGGATCATTTACGATTTCTGAGTCTTCCGGCAGGAAACCGTCCTCTGTAATTGCACGTTTAATATCGTCTGTAAGGCGGTTGCCTTCTTTATCATAAATGTCTGTAAACCAGCCAAAGTGATTGAGTCCAAAATACTCCGGTACGAGATCCCAAATTTCTTTTCCAAGAATTTTGGCGTAGCTGACCATAATCGCAGCCGGCATATCGCAGATATTCAGCAGCTTCTTATCATCCGGAAATTCTCTTCGAAGTGCTTCTGCCACAATCGCCGCCGGGTTCGTATAGTTCAGCACCCAGGCCTCCGGTGCATAGGAACGGATATCCCGAACGAGATCAATCATGTCTCCGATGGAACGAAGGCCATATGCCATCCCGCCTGGTCCGCATGTCTCCTGCCCGACAACGCCATGCTTAAGCGGAATCTGCTCATCCAACTCTCTCATCTTTAAGCCGCCTGTACGAATCTGGACGAAAACAAAATCTGCCTGTTCAAATGCTTCTTTTTTATCTGTAGTCCAGCTGAAGGATTCCAGCTCAGGATACTTATCTTGCAAAATCACTTGCGCAGCGCGGGCATTTTTCTCCTGACGTGCTTCGTCTGTATCGTAAAAGATAATGGACTGCAGCGGAAAATGCTCCTTTTCCTCAATCAAGCTCATAATCATTCCCAGTGTGTAAGTGCTTCCCGCACCTGCTACAACGAGACGTTGTTTTTTCATTTAAATCTACCTCCGTTTATTTGTATTTCATTTGTATTATTTTATTTAATACAAATATAATACAATATAGACGGGACGTCAACCTTTGCTATAAAATTGTCTATACATGACATATACACGTAAAACGACAACTTGTCAGAGTAAGCTGGAAACGGAGGTTTTTGCTATATGCGAGGTACATCCCCTCTCTACAAACAAATTGCTGCTCGCATGAAAGAGGAAATTACAAAAGGTGTATGGAAGCAGGGAGATGCTATTCCTACCGAAGCCAAGCTGTCGGAGCGGTTCGGCGCCAGCAGAGTGACTATCCGGCAAGCTATTAAGCAGCTCGTTCAGGAGGAGCTGCTGTATAAAGTGCAGGGAAGCGGTACGTATGTAACAGAAAATAAATTTGAACATAATATATACGCCCTTCAAGGTTTTACGGAGGAAATGGAGGCGTTAAATAAAACAACCTGGAACAAAGTTCTTCAGTTTTCTGTTACCGAGCCTGACAGCCGCATTCGTCAGATTCTCGGTTTAGAGGAAGGTGAACAGGTTTACTACATTCGCAGACAGCGCTGGGTCGATGATAAGCCGCTCGTTGTGGAGGATACCTATATGCCGCTGTCCCTCTTCCCCGAGCTATCTTATGAAACGATGAAAGGCTCAAAATATGCTTACGTTGAACAGGTTAAGAAGCTTCGCATTAAGGAGAGCTTCCAGGAAGTGATTCCGATCCTTCCCGACCAGTCAATACGTGAACTGCTGCAAATGAAGGAACATATTCCGATTATTAAAGTACATTTATTCTCACGTCTTTATGATGAAACTGTTTTTGAATATACGGAGATTCACTTTAAAAGTGATGAATACAAATTTACAATAATGGCAGGACGGTCATAAGCGAACCGTACCTGCTCTTTCTTTATCGACACGAAAAAGAAGACTGGTTAACAAAATCCGAGCGAATCAGCTTCGTATTTGCTAAGACTCTGTTTCATGCGCCTTTAGTCAATCGCGTCATTTTCACTCATGAAATCATAAAGCAGAATCATGTGCGAAAACCTGTATCGCTGTTTTTCCTTTCTTTTATCAGCTGGACATTCAGCACGAAGGTCCAGCTGATAAAAGAAACCGCCTAGTAAAGTTGAAACCATACTCTCAACCGTCCTAATGAAAAGTCACCGCTTTCACCTATAAATCATTCATAATCCAGCTTCCGCTTCTTGCAAATTTGCAGTGATTTATTGTATAGTTGGTAATTGTGCGTGAACGGTCTCTCAAGGAGGGAACGTTGTTTTTATTAAACGGATTAGGGTATATACCATTATGACTAGAGAGGAGAGGTGAGAGAGTTGAAAAAGCTCACAATCGTTTTTTGGGTTGCTTTAGCTATACTATTAGTATTCGTTGTACTCGGTGTCGCCATTCCCGAAGCATTTGAAGCCCGAAGCGGGGCACTTCGAGGTCTGATCTCCGACAACCTCGGCTGGTACTATTTGCTTGCTGTTACGGGATTCGTTTTAGTTTGTGCCTTTATCATCGTCAGTCCATACGGAAAAATTAAACTTGGTAAGCCGGATGATAAACCGGATTACAATTACTTAACCTGGTTCGCTATGCTCTTTAGTGCAGGCATGGGGATCGGCCTCGTGTTCTGGGGAGCCGCAGAACCTATTTCGCACTTTATGGTGGATGCACCAACAGCAGAAACCGGATCGGATTCTGCCATTCTTGAATCTATGCGCTACTCCTTTTTCCATTGGGGTGTTCATGCCTGGGGTATCTATACAGTGGTAGCGATGGCACTTGCCTACTTTAAGTTCAGAAAAAATGCGCCAGGTTTGATCAGTGCTACACTGGAACCGGTGATGGGGAAATATTCAAGAGGCCCTGCAGGCCATACAGTAGACATTATTGCTGTAACCGCGACAGTCGTCGGGGTGGCGGGCACACTCGGTTTTGGTGCAGTGCAGATTAACGGCGGTCTCGCCTTTTTGCTCGGTATCGATACGAATTTCACGGCGCAATTTCTAATTATTATCGCCGTTACCGTCCTATTTATGATTTCGGCTTACACAGGATTGAATCGGGGGATCAAGATTCTCTCAAACGTAAATATGATTCTTGCATTTACGCTCTTTTTCTTCCTTTTCATTTTCGGACCAACATTGTTCAACTTAAATTTGTTCACGAATACCATCGGCACGTATATTCAGCAGCTGCCGAGCATGAGCTTCCGAATTTCGCCTTTTGATGAAGATGAGAGAGCCTGGATTGACGGCTGGACAATCTTCTACTGGGCATGGTGGATATCCTGGGCACCATTTGTTGGATCCTTTATAGCCCGCGTATCGAAAGGTCGAACGCTTCGGGAATTCGTTTTAGGTGTTCTGCTTGTTCCTTCTGTAGTCGGCTTTCTATGGTTTTCAATTTTTGGCGGATCTGCCATCTTCCTTGAAACGAATGGAGTCGCTGCTATTTCTGAGCTTGCAACAGAAGAAGCCCTCTTCGGGGTTCTTGATAATTATCCACTTGGTGCAGTGATGTCTGTGATCGCAATAACGCTGATCGCAACCTTCTTCATTACTTCTGCAGACTCCGGAACGTTCATTCTCGGTATGCAGACAACGAATGGTTCCCTCACACCGCCTAAATCGGTGAAGCTGGTCTGGGGTCTGATGCTTTCAATTACTGCATCTATTCTGCTATTCACAGGTGGACTGCAGGCATTGGAGAACGCGATGATTATTGCAGCGCTTCCGTTCTCGATTATTATGATCTTAATGGCTTTCTCTCTGATTAAAGCATTGCAAATCGAGCGCAAAGCACTCGATGCAGAAGCCGCGAAAAGACGTCAATAACACACGTAAGCCCGTCCGGTTGATAGGACGGGCTTTTTTTTGCGCGTATGATCGCAATTGATGCTCTTTAAGGCCTTTGCCTTGCGTGCATGATAAAGACTGCTGAAAAAAACGTCAGCAGTCCATTCCGGTATTCTGTTTCGATTTAGATTCTGGATGTTCCTACACCCTATCGGATAAACCGAATACTCTCCGGCGGCCAGAATGCCATGTTAGCCCTTCCTACGATTTCCTCCATAGGGACATATCCGATCTGACGGCTGTCGATACTGTTCTGCCGATTGTCGCCTAGTACGAAGACATGCCCATCCGGGACAGTCTGCTCATCTGTCAGATCCTCCAGCTGAAAATCGTCGGTAAAGTAATCAGAACCGTTTTCCGTGCGCGACTCTTCCAAAAACTCTTCCTCAACCGGTTCGCCATTGACATAGAGTGTATCGGCTTCATAGTATAAATCATCTCCAGGCAACCCGATAATCCGTTTAATATAGTCCGACTCTTCGTCTGCATGAAAAATAATTAAATCAAACCGCTCCGGCTCCATAAAATCATAGCCGATTTTATTCACAATAATACGCTCTCCATCCCGGATCGTCGGCATCATCGACTGACCGTAAACAATATAGTTTGTAAACATGAATTCACGTACGATAAAGGAAAAGACAGCTACAATTAAAACTGCCTGTAAAATACTCCAGGAAAGCCGGAGCCAGAACGGCTTTTCGTACATGCCGTTTATTTGTTTTTTTCGTTTAAACATGTTCATCTACCTCCACGTATCGCCCTGTACCTCTACTTTTTAATTGCCCGTTCCGCCCGGAACTAAACTGGTATTATTTTGGTCGCTCTTGAACAGTTCTTTCCATCTTCTGCAAATCAGTGTAAACTGAATACAGCAGATATGTGCACGATATACAGGAGGACCACTATGATTCGGACGGGACTGGGCTTTACTGCTGTAGCTGCTCTCGCTGCAGCCTTTACTTTTCTCTCAGGAGAACTGCTTAAACAGATTCCTGAAACCCCAACTATTCACGAAGTACTGGATGAAGAAATTCAATTTGATGCTGCTGCGATGACATTAAACAGCCGGATCATGGACCGGCACGGCGTTCTAGTTTCAGATGTATACAGCGGAGAGAATCGTATCTTCACGCCTCTACATGAAATGCCTGAAGTAGCAGCTAACATGTTTTTAGCAGTAGAAGACCGGAATTTTTATGAACACCGCGGTTTTGACGGGAATGGCATTGCCCGAGCCTTGATGGTTAATCTTCAAGCTCAGGAAATTGATCAGGGCGGGAGTACAATCACGCAGCAGGTAGCAAGAAACCTGTATTTAACGCACGAGCAGACTTACGAGCGAAAGCTGTCTGAAATTCTGTATGCCTATCAAATGGAACGGGAAATGTCGAAGGAGGACATTTTAGAGCTGTACATGAACTCTATTTACTTTGCGAATGGTGTTTACGGATTTGAGTCCGCCAGCCAGTTTTATTTCAGCCGGCCTTCCTCAGAGCTTTCTCTTGCGGAGATTACCTTCTTGGGCGCCATTCCGAATTCCCCCTCCCGTTTTGATCCGCTTGTCAATTCGGAAGCGACAATGGAACGGCAGGAAGTTATGCTTGAACGGATGGTCTCAGCAGGCATCCTTTCGGAGAGTCAGATCTCTGAGGCACTGGATGAACAGATCGTCCTCGATTTAAGCGAGCGGACAGATGACTTTCCGGATTATGTTTCGTATGTTCATCACGAATTTGAAGAGCTGCTGATCGATCAGGAAAACCTCGACAGGGAGGCTGCTTCTGAACGAGCTCAGAAGCTGCTGCAGCAGGGTGTTATCATTGAAACGGCGCTCGATCCGACAATTCAGAATGCCGTAACGGAAGTAATAAACGACCGGTTCAGCACTTCTGATATTCAAGCAGCAGCGTCTGTCATTGATCATGAAACAAATGAAATCACAGCGATCACCGGCGGCACAGCTTATCAGAAATTTGATTTTCACAGGGGCTGGCAAGCCTCCCGTTCTCCAGGTTCGACAATCAAACCGCTGCTGTCATTTGGACCTTACATGGATGAAACCGGTGAAAACAAAGCAGGAAGCTATATTGATTCAGGGCCATTCTCCAAAAATGACTATCGTCCCCGAAATTTCGGCGGAGCAGAGTACGGAGTAGTCACATTGGAACAGGCGTTTAAACAGTCTCACAATACTGCCGCCGTTAGAATGCTGGATAAAATATCTCCGGAAACGGGATTCTCTTATTTGCGCAAGTTTGATTTCCCAACGCTTAAAGAGGAGGATATCCGGCTGCCAGCTGCACTTGGAGGCTTTTCAGAGGGCATGAGTGTGAACGATATGACGCGTGCCTATACCGTGTTTCAACAAAAAGGAGAGTATCGAACGCCAAGAGCCATCCGGCAGGTAACCACACTGGATGGAGATGTTATCGTTGAAGGAGAAAGTGCTTCGATCAGAGTATATTCAGAGGAAACGGCTGATACAATTCGGGGAATGATGAAACGAACTGTGGAAAGCGGTACGGGTACTGCTGCGCACTATGATACTGCCGGCTATCTTGGCGGTAAAACAGGCACGTCGGATGAGTATCATGACCTTTGGTTTATTGGATCTAATGACTGGTACACAACCGGGATTTGGATAGGACGCGACCAGCCGCAGTCACTGGAAAGCCAGTCAAGAGATCAGGTGCATACGAGACTGTGGAGAAGCATCATGCAAGAGTTGCCGACGGCTCCTTAATCCCGTTAAAGCGCAATAATAAAAGAGAGCTGTCCTTTTCGGGACGGCTCTCTTTTCAGTATATCAGCTGTTGGGTGTTTACAGCGCTTCTACTCAGCTTTACTGCCTGCGGGGTACCAGTTGCCGCTGACTCACCTGCAGAAGCTCTAGGAGCCTGTCACGCGATCTCCTGACTGCTGCACTATACAGGCAAGCTCGAAATTACAGCGCTGTAAAGCCGCAGCAACAAAAAGCCAATCGCTGATACAAAGACAAGCCAAAACAACAAATGGAAAAACATAAGCCCAATAAGCGGCCCTACGCGAACATGAGGGCTGACCCGGTACACAAAAAAGATAAAATAGCTGAAGCATGCTGCTGCAAAAACACCAGCAAGCAGCCGGATATCGAGAACCGCTGGCAGCGCAAGAATACCACCGATAAGAAAGATCCAAGACCCGCCTCTAAGCACACGAATATCGACGCCTTCTTCTTCCTTAGAAAAGAACAGCAAAGATAATTCATTCACCGTATCAGCTATCAATTTTAAAGCGGCAAACAGCATGAAAAAGAATATCCACAGCACACCGACTAGTACGAGAACAATGCCTTGTTCAGAAAAAAACTCTACCATTCCGGAATACAAGCCGATCTCCTGCAAGTATCCGGTGACAAGACGTTCGGTATACACGGCAAACGCGAGGCTGAAAAACAAAATAGAAATAAGGGGAAAGTGACTCGTTATGTAAAAATTCTTCATGTAACAGGCTCCATTTCAACGGCATTTATCTTTTCAAGTATAGCAGAAAAAAATGGAAAAACCTATGTTCTCCGTAAAGAACACAGGTTTTGCCTGTTCTTTTTTTATAAATGATGCGGGACATGGTACTCATATATTTTGTTGCTCTGTGTTGGACTTTTATCCAAATTCTCTCTTCTAGGCTTATGCGCTTTTTTAAAAGCATCGCTATTGATCCAGTTATTATAGTCTTCTTTCGTTTCCCATTTTGTTAGTACGACTGGATAATTTAAATCTTCATCTGGCTGTAAAAACATAAAATCCAGACAGCCTGGCACTTCCTTCATTTTTTCTGCGCTTTCTGAGAATCGTGCAGCAACGTTCTCCCGGCCTTCCGGAGGAACATGGAGCTCGTTCATTACGACGTACACAGTGCAACACCCTCTCTACTCAAGATACATTTCATTATAGCGTTTGTCTTCAAACATGAAAAGCTGTCTGCATCCTTGCTTTTTTTCCACTGCGAAACGTGGTATATTCATTAGTAGAGATCAAAAAGGGAGGCACTCATCTTATGGATTTATTTCTTATTCTCGCAATCTGTGTCGCGTTCGTGATGTCCATTTTTACTGCCGGCTACAATGCAAAATCAAACAAAAACTGATTCGTACATCTTCATCAAGCTGGTACGGCTATACAAAACGCTTCCGGAGCATCATCTCCGGAAGCGTTTTTTACATCTGCTTTGTTTACAGCGCAGCATGTTATTTAGGCGGCACCGCTGCTTCGTCCGCTGCCGGTTCAAGCAGCGAGACAAAGTCTTGTTGGCGCATTGCCTCGTAAACAAGTACAGCAGCGGTATTAGACAGGTTTAACGACCTGACGTTAGTGGTTTGCGGGATGACAAGGCAACGCCCGTTAAAATGGTCAAGCACCTCTGGAGGAAGTCCTTTCGTTTCCTTGCCAAACACAAAGAAATAATCCCGATCTGCTCTTGAGAAATCTTTCTCCGTATAACTAACTGCTCCTGTTGTCTCGATCGCATAAAACTCGCCGTCCGGATATGCCTCCATCAGTTCATCAAGATTGTCGTGATGGTGGACAGAGACTTTTGGCCAATAGTCACATCCTGCCCGCTTCAACATTCTGTCATCAGTAGAGAATCCAAGCGGATGAATTAAATGCAGATGGGCATTTGTTCCAGCACATGTTCTCGCAATATTTCCCGTATTAGCAGGTATTTCTGGTTCGTGTAATACGACGTGTACACTCATGCTTACAGCTTCCTTTCTTAACTTTGCACGCGGTCAAGCGCTTCTACAAACTCAATTACATCAGATTCAGACACATTCTGTCCGATTACCTGATAGTAGGACAAGCCCTCTGCCGGAGTTTGGAATAAATCAAACTGTCGGACAAACGTATATTGCACCCGCTCCTCCGGATTTGACAAACTCGTCCACTCTCCAACATAGTCATGAATTGCAAGCGGCATTCCATCCGCCGGGTTATTCAAGTCTCCAGCCCAATTACCATCATTTAAATAATCTCTCAGCTCTACTGGATCCAGTCCTTGGATCTGCTGGTCCTGTATAAGTTCCACCGTCCCCTTTTCCGCATGTTCGTAGATAGATACAATTAAATTGTCGTCTTCCACAACTTGTTGAAGCTCCCAGTCCTCATTGAGCTGGACTGGTTTTAAGACGCTTACATTCGTTCCAGCGTCCGCTTCGTCAAGCGCGGATTCGTCACCGGCGCAGGCGGACAAGATAAACAGCATGCATATCCCTATCCATATCTTTTTCATTCAACTCACCGTTTCCTAATTCGACTTTGCATAAACTGTTTCATGGTGCAGATTTTCAGCTGATTCAATCGATAAAAGCCGTTTTTTCCATTCAAGCCCGCCTCCGTATCCGACGAGAGCTCCATTAGCTCCAATAACCCGGTGGCACGGAATCACAATCGGAAGCGGATTCCGATTGTTCGCTCCGCCAACCGCACGAACAGCTTTTGGCGAGCCGGTCATATCGGCTACCTCTTTATAAGACCTGGTTTCTCCATAGGGAATAGCAGCGAGCTGCTTCCACACAGCTTGTTGAAACGGTGTACCGATAAGCTTAAGAGGCACTGTAAACTGTTTCCGCTGCGACTGAAAATAGTCACGAAGTTCTGTCTCAAGCTGATCCAGCAGCGGAGTACTCCCCTGCTTGAAGTCGAGTTGGGAATCACGATAAAGCTGCTTCAGCCGTAAGGGTACGTTCTCAGCTGAATCAAAGTGAATGAGTGTCACAGCCCCTTCTTCAGCAGCTGCACTTAGTGTCATTCCCTCAACAGCCAGCTCACGATAAATGATCATATGTCGTTCCCTCCTCAGCTGTTACAGTTAATTGGTACGAAACAAGATCTTTTTCATTTCATCGGCTGCTTCCTCATCCGGTTCAGCAACATAGGCAGCATGAATCCGGGTCAACGTCTGAGGGTCGCTGCATATTTCAGCAGCAGCCCAGGCTGCGGTTGCCCTAATCACAGGCCGCGGGTCCTGTTCCATACGATCAAGCACTGCTGGAAGGGAAGCTTTTTCTTTATATACCCCCAGCGCAATCAGGGCATTACGCTGAATCGGCTTCTTCCCCCTCCATGAACCGGCCATCTGGCCATACGTATGTTTAAATTCTTTGTTTGACATAGTTAAAAGCGGTTCGAGCCTCGGCTTTACCTTCTCAGGATCCGGTTCAAGCTCAGAATGACGATGCTCGTCTATTCCTTTGTTTTCTGGACATACAGTTTGACACGTATCGCATCCGTACAGGCGGTTGCCGATTTTTTTTCGAAACGGTTCGGCAACCATGCCCTTTGTTTGTGTAAGAAACGCAATGCACTTCTGCGAATCCAACTGGCCCCCTTGGACAAGGGCACCAGTCGGGCATGCATCAATGCACTTTGTGCAGCTGCCGCACTGTTCTTCAAGCGGCATATCTTCTTCAATGGATACGGTCGTGATCAATTCGCCCAGATAAACGTAGGAACCCAGGTCGGGTGTAATAACTGCACAATTTTTCCCGGTCCAACCTATACCAGCCCGCTCTGCAACAGCTCTGTCTGAAAGTTCTCCAGTATCAACCATGCTTCTGCTTCTCGAGCCAGGAGCTTCCTGCTCTAAAAACGCTTCAATCTGGGTCAGCTTACGCCGAAGCACATGATGATAATCTTCACCCCAGCTAGCCCGGCAGAACAGCCCTCGGCGATCTCCTTTTACTGACTTGGGAGCATTCTTCATCTTCGAAGGATAGGCGATCGCTATACTGATAATGGTTTTAGCCTGAGGAAGAAGCAGCTCAGGAGTTGTCCGTTCCTCTATCGATCCGTATTCAAAGCCCGATGCATATCCCAATGCCTGCTGAGTGCGCAGCCGCTCCTTCAACGTAACAAATGGGTCAGCGGGAGCAAATCCGATACGGTCAATGCCAATCTTTTTACTGAAGGCGGTTATTTTTTCTTTTAACGTCATGATGTATCCACCTTTTCCTGCAAAACCAGACCATGTTTTCTCTAAGAAGTCTACTATTCAGAGCGAACATTGTCAAATTTTATGTAAACACAAAAAAAGCAGCCTACGCTGCTGTATGAGTAATTCTGGTACCGGAGGCCGGACTTGAACCGGCACGCCCAGAGGGCATCGCATTTTGAGTGCGACGTGTCTGCCATTCCACCACTCCGGCTTACGAAATATAGTTGGTGCCGAGGGCCGGACTCGAACCGGCACGGTAATTACTTACCGCAGGATTTTAAGTCCTGTGTGTCTGCCAATTCCACCACCCCGGCACTGTAAAACAGAACTATGTAAGAAAATGGAGGCGACAACCGGATTCGAACCGGTGATGGAGGTTTTGCAGACCTCTGCCTTACCACTTGGCTATGCCGCCTCATTACTGGAGCGGGAAACGGGATTCGAACCCGCGACCCCCACCTTGGCAAGGTGGTGCTCTACCACTGAGCTATTCCCGCAAATGTGATTAAAAAAATGGCAGGGCTAGCAGGATTCGAACCTGCGAATCACGGAATCAAAATCCGATGCCTTACCGCTTGGCTATAGCCCTAAAATTTAATATGGGGCGGCTGATGGGAATCGAACCCACGAATGCCGGAATCACAATCCGGTGCGTTAACCACTTCGCCACAACCGCCGCAGTTAGAAGTGTTTCATGGTGGAGGGGGAGAGATTCGAACTCCCGAACCCGAAGGAGCGGATTTACAGTCCGCCGCGTTTGGCCAACTTCGCTACCCCTCCAAATGAAAATGGTGCTGGCCAGAGGACTTGAACCCCCAACCTACTGATTACAAGTCAGTTGCTCTACCAATTGAGCTAGGCCAGCATAAAAGTGGTGGCTCGGGACGGAATCGAACCGCCGACACACGGATTTTCAGTCCGTTGCTCTACCGACTGAGCTACCGAGCCACTATGTAAATTGGTTGCGGGGGATGGATTTGAACCATCGACCTTTGGGTTATGAGCCCAACGAGCTACCAGACTGCTCCACCCCGCGGCAATATAAAAAGTATGGTGGAGGATGACAGGCTCGAACTGCCGACCCCCTGCTTGTAAGGCAGGTGCTCTCCCAACTGAGCTAATCCTCCAAAAACAGACAATTTGTCTGATTGAGATAAATAAGTATGGTGACCCGTACGGGATTCGAACCCGTGTTACCGCCGTGAAAGGGCGGTGTCTTAACCACTTGACCAACGGGCCATCTGGCGGAGAGCGAGGGATTCGAACCCTCGGTACGGGTTAAAACCGCACACACGATTTCCAATCGTGCTCCTTCGACCTCTCGGACAGCTCTCCTTGTATGGCTCCACAGGTAGGATTCGAACCTACGACCCATCGGTTAACAGCCGATTGCTCTACCACTGAGCTACTGTGGACTATGGATAAATGAGCGTACCCGCTCAAAACCGGATAACGCGAAAACGAATCGTGTGTCTTGGTCGCTCTGCCGAGCGACGATGTTCATTGGTTAAGCCCTCGATCGATTAGTATCTCTCCGCTGCACG